>SFII01000007.1 GCA_004555335.1 Coriobacteriaceae bacterium
ACCGTGGTGCCGGAGCGGTTGATTCGCACAAGCAGGTCCATGATGCCCGCGGAGGTCTGGGGGTCGAGGTTGCCAGTGGGCTCATCGCATACCAGAAGCGGGGGGCGGTTCACGATCGCTCGCGCGATGGAGACGCGCTGCTGCTCGCCGCCGGAAAGCTGGTCGGGATACTTATCGAGCTTGTCCTGCAGGCCGACCAGGCGAAGCACCTCGGGAACCTGCGTCTTGATGACGTGGCGCGACTTCCCGATTACCTCGAGCGCAAAGGCCACGTTCTCGAACACGGTCTTATTCGGCAGGAGCTTGAAGTCCTGGAAAACGCAACCGATGTTGCGGCGCAGGAAGGGCACGCGGGAATTCCTCATAGAGGCCAGATCCTCGCCCATGATGATGATCTTGCCCGAAGAGGGTTTGAGCTCGCGGATGATGCTGCGGATGAAGGTGGACTTGCCAGAACCGGAATGGCCGACCAAGAAAACGAATTCGCCCTTGCAGATTTTCAGGTTGATATCGTCGAGGGCGGGTTTCTTGGGCTGGGCGGGATACACCTTCGACACGTGGTCGAAGATGATGACCGGCTTCTCCGCAACTTTGTTCACGGCGGCCACATCAAGATCGGGCAGCACGGTAGAAAGCTGCTGAGTCATGCCCGCGGCATGGCTGCTCACGCCTTCCACCGAAGGTTGTTCGCCGCTGATCGCGGGAATCCCTTGGGTTTTAGCGTTCGTCACAGAATGCTCCGTTCGATTCGTGTTTACTGGGACCGATTAATAGTAGCAGACAGCCTAACGGGCGATTACCTTCTCCACAGCTTCTGCAATGGCCTGAGCATCCAGCTCGAAATAGCGCATGAGCTCTGCCATGTCGCCGGATTTGCCGAAACGGTCCCTCATCGCAACGAATTCGCAGGGAGTGGGCTCGTTCTGGGCAAGCAGCTCGGATACTGCGGAGCACAGGCCGCCGTACACGGAATGCTCTTCGGCAACCACCACGCGACCGGTCTTGCGGGCAGAGGCGAGAATGGTGTCGCCATCAAGCGGTTTCACGCAGAAGGCGTCGATGACCTCGGCCTCGATCCCCTTCTCGTGAAGGAGCCCTGCAGCTTTCATCGCCTCATCGATCTCGATGCCGTTGGCGACGATGGTGACATCGCTGCCCTCGCGCAGCACATAGGCGCGCCCCACTTCCAGCTCTACCTCGGAATCGTATACGCAAGGCACGGAAGCACGGCCCAGGCGCACGTAGACAGGACCGGGAGTCTTAGCCGCAAGTTTGATTGCGGCACGCGCTGCGGCGTAGTCCGCGGGAACGAGCACGGTCATACCGGGCAAGCCCCTCATAAGGGACACATCCTCGAGCATCTGATGGCTTCCGCCGTCAGGACCGACGGAAACGCCCGCGTGGGTGGGGCAGATCTTCACATCGAGGCCGGAATAGCACACGGTGTTGCGGATCTGGTCATATGCACGGCCGGTGCCGAAGACGGCGAAAGAGGCGGAAAAAGCCACATTGCCGGCAAGCGCCAAGCCAGCTGCCACGTCCACCATATTCTGCTCGGCAATGCCGCAGTTGAAGAAGCGCTTGGCATTCTCTTCGGAAGAAGACGCGAACTTGGCAAGCGTGGTCGATCCGCTCAGGTCGGCATCGACCGCGACTACGGGAAGGCCCTCTTGCGCAAGCTCGATCAGCGTTTCACCGAATGCCGCGCGGGTCGCCTTCTTCTGGGAAGCCTGTTCGGGGGTTGCAAACTTAACCATTGGTAGACCTCCTTATCGGGTGAGCTCGGCGATGGCGGCTTCGGTCTGCTCGGCGTTGGGTGCCTTGCCATGCCAACCCGCCTGGTTTTCCATGAACGATACGCCTTTGCCCTTGACCGTACGTGCCATGACCATGTGGGGCTTCTCGCCGCCGGCAGCCTTGCAGGCATTCAGCACATCGAGCAGGGCCTGCATGTCGTGGCCATCTACTTCGACGACATCCCAACCGAATGCCTCGAACTTGGGCGCCAGATCCCCGGTCTGCACGACATCGTGGATGTCGCCATCGATTTGCAGGTCATTGCAGTCAACGATGGCAACCAGGTTGCCGAGCTTCTGATGGACAGCGAACATGGATGCCTCCCAAACCTGGCCTTCCTCGCATTCGCCGTCACCGAGCACGCAGAACACACGCGCGTCGTTTTCGGCAAGGCGCAGGCCGGCAGCCAGGCCGGCAGCGATAGAGAGTCCCTGGCCCAGGGAGCCCGTGGACACCTCGACACCGGGAAGCAGCTTGCAATCGGGATGACCCTGAAGTCGGGTTCCCAGCTTGCGCAAGGTCGCCAATTCCTCGCGGGGGAAATAGCCGGCATGAGCTAGCGCAGCATACTGGGCAGGAGCCGCATGGCCCTTTGCCAGGATGAAGCGGTCGCGATCGGGATCATCGGGATTCTCGGCGTTATGCCTCATCACGCCGCCGAAGTACAGAGCGCACAGGATGTCCGTGCAGGAAAGGGAACCGCCGGGATGGCCGCTACCCGCCTCGGCGATCATCTTGACGATGTCGATCCTCATTTCCTTGGCGATTTCTTCTAGTTTCTGTATTTCCATGCCGTTCCTTTCAAGCTTCGGCCAATACACCTATTGGGAGACACGCCATCTATGGTATCCGATGACGAATTCCTCTATCTCTCCGCCCAGGACCGCTTCGACGTTTCCCGTCTCCACGCCGCTGCGCACATCTTTCACCAACTGATAAGGATAAAGCACATAGTTCCTGATCTGGCTTCCGAAAGAGCTATCGATCTTCTCTCCACGCAGCTCGTCGAGCTGCTCCTTCCTCTTAGCCTGCTCGAGCTCGTACAGCCTCGCGCGAAGCACCCTGAAGGCGGAGTCCTTATTCAGGAGCTGGGATTTCTCATTCTGGCACGTTACCACGATGCCGGTGGGGATATGGGTCAACCGAACAGCCGAATCGGTGGTGTTGACGCACTGGCCGCCAGGACCGCTCGACCTGTACACATCGACGCGGACATCCGCGGGATTAAGATTGACCTCGATGTCCTCGGACAGGACGGGCATGACCTCGACGCTTGCGAATGTGGTGTGCCTGCGCTTCTTCAGGTCGGTTGGGGAAATCCTGACAAGGCGATGCACGCCGAGCTCGGAGCGCAGCATGCCATAGGCGAAACGACCCTCCACCTCGAAGCTGACGCGCTCGAGGCCGATGACGTCGGAAACGTAATCGAGGACCTTGACTTTCCAGCCCTTCGATTCGGCATAGCCCACGTACATGCGATAGAGCATCTCGACCCAGTCCTGCGCCTCCAGGCCGCCGCTTCCGGGATTGATAGCCACGATGGCGGGACCCTCGTCGTACTTACCCGAGAACCAGGATTCTATTTCGAAGCGGTCTATCATCGCAGAAAGCTCATCGAGAGCCGCATGCGCCTCTTGCTCGAATTCGGGATCTTCCTGCGCCAGGTCGAACGCGGTCCATGCATCCTCGAGCAGCGAGCACGCATGGGCGAAATCCTGCAAGGTCTCCCTGACCGAGCTGGCACGCTTCGAAACCTCCTGCGCATGGGCGGGATCGTCCCAGAATCCCGCTTCAGAGCTCTCCTCGTCGAGCTTTTCCAGCTCTTTGCGCTTGTCGTCGATATGCAGATAAGCACGGGCCTGCTCGAGCCTATCCGCCAATACCTCATCTTCCCTTGCTTCCGACATCTTCCCACCTTTGCGAACCTACCAACCAGATCACCTGCGCCGCGTGCGGCGAAAGCGAGCTGTCAGCCCCTGTTCGCGCCGTGGCACTTCTTGAATTTCTTCCCGGAACCGCAAGGACATGGATCGTTGCGTCCCACATTGGCATAGGGATCGTCCTTATCCTTGATGAAGGTCTTGGGACGCGAAGGCTCCACAGGCTTCGGAGGCTGGCTCGGCTGCGCCGCATCCCTGCCCGCCGACGCCGTCTTGGATTCGGCGGAAAGGGTTTTCTCCGGATTGGAATAGGAGAGCTTTCCCTCCAGGGGATTGCGCGCCTCGCCGATTTCGGCTTCCTCTTTGCGGGCGATCTGCAGACGCAGGATCGTGCGCAGGAAGCTCTCGTACATACCATCGGTCAATTCCCCGAATGCCCTATGCGCCTCGTTCTTGTATTCGACCAGAGGATCGCGCTGGCCGATGGCACGCAAGCCGATACCGGCCTTCAGATAATCCATTTCCTGGAGATGGCTCATCCAGCGGGTGTCGATGATCCTGAGCATGATCTGGGCCTGGAGCTTGGACATCGCCTCATCGCCCAGAATTTCCCTCTTGCCGTTGTAAGCGCCCAGAAGCTCCTCTTCAGCCGCCCTTGCAACCGCCATGGGGTCGTCGTCATGATCGATGGATTCCACGGTAAAGCCCGCGAAACCCTCCATGTCCGCCATCCATCTATCGACGGCCTTGCAATCCCAGTCGTCGCTGGGATGCTTGGCGCTGCAGTTTTCCGCAACGACGTCCTCAACGCAATCCTCGATGATTTCGGGGATCCTGGCGGTCAGGTCCTTGCCCTCCAGGATGGCATTGCGCTCCTCGTAAATCGCCTTACGCTGCAGATTCATGACGTCGTCGTATTCCAAGACGTTCTTTCGGGCAGCGAAGTGGATGGTCTCCACCTGGCGCTGCGCATTCTCGATCGCCTTGGAAACCATGGATGCCTGGATGGGCATGTCATCGTCGATGGCGGTCTTCTGCATCATCGCGCCGACCTTTTCCATGCGGGCACCGCCGAACAGGCGCATCAGGTCGTCTTCCAGGCTCAGATAGAACTGGGTGGTGCCGGGATCCCCCTGACGGCCGGAACGGCCGCGGAGCTGGTTGTCGATACGACGGGATTCGTGGCGCTCCGTACCGATCACGCACAGGCCACCCGCAGCGATGACCTGGGCGTTTTCCCTTTTCGTGATCTCCTTGGCCTGGGCAAGCGCACTTTCCCGCGCTTCTTCGGGAACGTCCGTTAGATCTTCGAACCCCTGGGCGATCAGCAGGTCGTCCGCCAAGACCTCGGGATTGCCGCCAAGCAGGATGTCGGTACCGCGGCCTGCCATGTTGGTTGCGATGGTGACGGCGCCCACGCGGCCGGCCTGCGCGACGATATGGGCCTCGCGCTCATGATTTTTCGCGTTCAGGACCTCATGGCGGATGCCCCTCTTCGAAAGCAGCCTGCTCAGGCGCTCGGAATTCTCGATGGAAACGGTACCTACCAGCACGGGCTGCCCTGCTTTGTTGCGTCGGGCGATATCATCGGCGACAGCATTGTATTTCGCCTCGATCGTACGGTAGATCAGGTCGTTTTCGTCCTTACGGATCACCGGCTTGTTCGGCGGGATCGCCATGACGGGAAGGTTGTAGATCTGCCTGAACTCGGAATCCTCGGTCATGGCGGTGCCCGTCATGCCGGATAGCTTATCGTACAGACGGAAGTAGTTCTGGAGCGTGATGGTGGCGAGGGTCTGGTTCTCCTGCCTGATGAAGACGCCTTCCTTCGCCTCGATCGCCTGATGCAGGCCCTCGGACCAGCGCCTGCCTTCCATGATGCGGCCGGTGAACTCGTCGACGATCTTCACTTCCCCATCGGCGACGATGTAGTCGATATCCTTATGGAACAGGAACTCCGCTTTCAGCGCCTGCTGAAGGTGGTTTGCGAGCATGCCCGTGGGATCGGCGTACAGATCATCGATTCCCAGGGAATTCTCGATACGCACCAGGCCGCTTTCCGTGGGGTAGATGGTCTTCTTCGCCTCGTCCATTTCGAAGTCGACGCCCTCTTGCAACCCCTTCATGGCGCGCGCGAAATGACGGAAGGTATCAGCCGCCTCCACCCCGGCACCGGAAATGATGAGCGGGGTTCGAGCCTCATCGATGAGGATGGAGTCCACTTCGTCGACGATGGCGAAGTGATGGCCCCGCTGCACCCTGTTCGCCGCGGAGGTAACCATGTTGTCGCGCAGGTAGTCGAAGCCGAACTCGGAATTGGTTCCGTAGGTGATATCCGCCTTATAGGCGGGAATCTTCTTCATCGGCGACATTCCCGACTGGATAAGGCCCGTCGACATGCCAAGGAAACCGTAGGCCCTGCCCATCCACTCGCAGTCGCGCTTGGCCAGGTAATCGTTCACAGTCACGATATGGACATTCTCGCCGGAAAGGGCGTTGAGGTAGCCCGCCAGGGTGGAAACGAGGGTCTTGCCTTCACCGGTCTTCATCTCGGCGATCTGGCCCGCATTGAGCGTCATACCGCCGATCAGCTGCACATCGAAGTGCCTCATCCCCAAAACCCTCTTGCTGGCCTCTCGCATGGTCGCGAAAGCCTCGGGGAGGATATGATCCAATGACTCGCCATTCGCAACGCGCTCGCGATAGGCGCCCGTAAGCGCAGCGAGCTCCGCATCGGTACGGGCCTCCATCTGGGGTTCAAGGGAATTGATCCTATCGACCAGGCCCTGGAACCGCTTCAGCTGGCGGTTCTCGCCGATGGAAAGGATCTTGGAAAGAAAGCCTGCCATAACCTTGCCTTCTCTGTAGCTTCTTCTTCATGCGAACGGCACCACGCACATCCGCAAACTCAAACTCTAGCACAGCGCATTTGGCTGCAAAGGAAAAACACAGCGAAACGAAGAGCAGACGCCCTATCGTCCGCCACGGGAAACGCGAAGCGGGAAAGAACGCGCCCGGCCCCGCGCTGGCGGAGCCGGGCGTGCGAAAGCGCGCCTGAGGGCTATTCCCAATCGCCTAGCGTTGCATCATCATTGATGATCCTGTCGTAGAGCTCGCGCATCCTATACGAAGGATCCAAGCCCAACTCGCGGTTCGTCTGCTGGTATTCCAGGAAGGTCTCTATCGCACCCGCCCTCTGCTTCATCGAGTATTGGAGGGTCATCACCAGCTCGCAGGCATCTTCTCTCTGCGAATCGCAATCGAAGGCGAAGTCGGCGAACTCCAGCGCCAGGGAAAGCTCCGATGCATCGCGCAGGCGCCTTGCCGCCAAGATCAGGGCATCGACCACCCGGTTGCGCCAGACCCGCCGCGCAGACTCGACGGCATTCACCACGCTGTCGCTGGGAAGAAGCTCGCCGCGATACACCGCCCGCAAGCGCTCGAGCAGCACGACCGCATCGCCCCCGGAGATATCGGCATGGCGCATGCGCTGGCAGATCTCCGCGATCTCCAACGCATCGGTCCTGATATACGGCGCGTTCAAACGGCAGATCCCCTGGGTCCGGCTCAGATACGGGCATCCCCCATCCTCGAGGCTCAATGCGCGCTTCAGGATAGAGAAGATGCTGTAGAAATTCTTCCTCGCCTTGTCTTCGGCACTCTCAGGCCAGAGCAAGGATGCAAGGCGGTCGCAGGAAAAATCCTTCCCCGGCTCCAGGGCGAGGAGCACGAGGAGGCTTTTCGCCTTAAGCCGGGAAAGCCTATCCCTGCCCACAGGCTGCCCGCCGATGAGCACCTCGAAACTGCCGAACATGCGTACTTCCAGAAGCGGGATGCTCATCACCGACGCCGAAGAACCGCGCAACCTCCCCGATTCCTGCATGAACCTGGAAGAAGCCGGAGCGCCATCCCAGGCCGGAGCCGACGAGAGCCTTCCGAATGCCGAGCGTTGGACCCTGATCCGCGCGATGATCTGATCGAACGCCGACACCGCCGAACGGCTCAGATACGGGCCGGAGCCCACGGCATCGAGTTCTTTTCGCAGCAAGAACACCGTCGCCTCGCATTCCTCGACGGACTGGCGATCCTCCATGACCTTCCCGACATGCTCCAGCAGGGTGTCCAGCGCCTTCGCCTCGCCCGAAAGCAAGGGAACCTCCTGCTGCTGGACGGAAACGCTTCGCAAGCAGCAGGCCAGGGCGAGCAGGAAGGATCCCGAGCAATCGCCCTTTTCCACCTGCTCGAGAAGCTCCTCCATCCCGGAATCCCCATCCAGCATGGAATTCCAAACACGAAGCAAGGTTTCCGATGCGCCCTGCTTGCGCATCCTGAGGCATGCATCGCCAAGGCGGGCGCCCGATTCGGATAATGCGGGATGACCGTCCGACGCAAGGGCGGCGAAGGATGCCGCCGTCAGGCGCAGGCCCAAATCCGACCCCGGATCGCGCACTATCCCCTCGAAACGGCAGAGGGCGGCACCGGTCTCGTTGAGCAGAAGATAGGAAACCCCCTCCCAAAGCAGCATTTCCTTATTCACCTGGATCTCTTGGGGATCGAGGCTCCTGCAGAGCAGCAAGGCGTTGAGCGGCGCACTCGATTGGACCATCCTCTCCAGATTGCGCGCCGCCCAGGAAAGGCGCATCTCGGGACCGCAGGCTTCCACCATCACGCGTGTGGCGCGATCCACCGCCCTGCGGCGCAAGAGCAGGTTAGCAACCCTGCATGCAAAGGCATCATGCCCTCCGGAAAGCACGCTTCCGAAAAACCGGGGCGCCTGGTTCCTGAACACCCTCAGCACATCCCCCAAGGGAAACCCATCCGCCACGAAGCCCGCGCCGAAATCGAGCTCGCACACATACGGACGATGGCTCGAAGCAAGCAGGTCCGATGTCGAAACGCTCGTTCCCATGACATAGGAGATCTCTTCCATCGTGCCACCGGACAACATGAGCAAGGCGTAAGTCAGAAGCCTCTGGAAGGCGTTTTCAGCCTCTGATTGCTGGGCAAGCAGAAACGCCTCCACGCTTCCCGAAGGGTGGTTGAGCAAACCGGGAATGCGCTCGGTCCTGGAAAGGGGACCCTGAAAACCGATGGGCAGGTAGCCCTGATGCCTGAGCCTCGCAAGCTCCTCATCGGAATAGAGGAGATCTTCGGCATAGAGGAATTCGCAATCCTCCCCACCGGATCCGAAAAGCTCGCACCCCGGGACGCAGGTCACCGTCACATCGATTCCCGACGATGCAAGGCTTCGGCAGACTTCCTCGAAGACGCCGCGCTCCACGTACGCGAGCCTGGGAACATCTTCGAATACCACCATCCCCTCCTCGGGCATCATGCCATCGATCGCATCCGCAAGCCTACCCTCGTAAAGCCCGCGCAGGAAACGCGGATGGGACGCATCGACCCACAGGACATCGCAAAACGACCTCGCGGCTTTCGCATACTGATAGGCAAGGGAGGTCTTGCCCAGCATCGTGGGAGCGCAGAGTACTTTTATCTTCCCCTTCGCAAGCATCATCCTGGAAACAAGGGCATTCCGTTCGAACATCCCGCTCGAAGACACATCGACCGGCGGCAATCCGTTGCAATAGGATTCTTTCAAGAACTGAATCATCATGCTCCTCTCGGACGCATATGGGGAGTCGGTGCCCCAATGATAGTCTTGAACGACATGCTGTTTCGAAATAGACGTTATATAGGATGAAAATCGTCTCCGGCAGTGACGAGCTTGCAGGAACCTTACCGAAATCCAACGTAATCGATCGCGCGGAGACGAAACCGCCTCCTTGCACCTCTCGGACGAATACCGCGCAGGCCCTTGAAACCCGGACGGCCGAAAACGCCGGCGCAAAAAACCGTCTCGGAATCCAAGGCAGCCGGAAACGCGAATCCTCACGAAACGAAAAGTCGCCGACAGGTGCCGGCGACTTTTTCCGATGGCATCGTAGGCTCCGATCGCACTTTCCCATCCCCACCTGACGGAAATAGGCAACCAGGCTTCGGCGCGAATGGGAAAAGCGTGGATATCAGGCAAGGACCCTACATATCGAGCAGCGCCTTATCGAGCGCTTTCCGGCCCGCCTCATCCAAGTCCCAAACGCCATCGTCGTTCTTCTGGACGGTAACGGTGATTGGATCCAATGGTGCGGCTTCCGTCTTATCGACGACATCGATGATCAGGCTCCCGACCCATTTGCCAAGCTCGTCTTCGCTCATATCGACCAGTTCGAGGTAATCCACGTTCTCCAATTCCGTTTCGAAGGAAGCGAGGATATCCTCGTAGTTCTTGCAGACGAAGCTTAGCTCGACGGTTCCCACGGTCATGTCGTCATTCAACTCGATAGGACCGAGGGAATAATCGAAACCATCGAAATACGCCTCGCAAAATACCTCGGGGGTGATTCCGTATCCCGCAAGCTCTTCCCAGGATTCATCGCCTTCGATAAGCTCCCCGATCAATTCCATATCGCAGTTCTTGATCATCTCGAACTGGGCGGTCAGATCGTCTTCGATCTCTTTTTTCACATCTTCCTCGGAAGAACCGCAGCCCGCCAACAACATGAGCGAAATCGCGCCAAGCACCGCAATCGCTAAAGCGAGCATTTTCCTTGCTTTCGGCATATGCTTCCCCTTTCCAGATTCTGCCTGAGCATCAGTCCAACAATCATACAGAAAATGATGGATTTCTGGAAAGAATGTGCAAACGAAAAAACAGGCCGGCATTGCCGGCCTGTGAACATTTGGTAGCCCGTAAGAGATTCGAACTCTCGATCTTCGCCTTGAGAGGGCGATGTCCTAAACCGCTAGACGAACGGGCCATATCTATTTGAATGGCTGGGGTAGCAGGAGTCGAACCCACACATACGGAACCAGAACCCGCTGTACTACCATTATACGATACCCCATCGCATTCAGCTGCGCTCCTTGGTTCCTGTTCGTTTCGAACCGAACCCCGAACGCGTTTATGTATATTACGACTGCCACTGGATGTCGTCAAGCGTTATTTGAAACTTTTTTTCAAATACTTTTCCCATCCCTTCGAGACCCCTCCGCCGCAGCCCGGGACCCCCGCAAGACGCTATTCGCACTCCGGGTACACGAAGGTGCCGTTGTCTTCGTCCAGGACCACTACATAATGCACGCTGCGCATGAACTTCGAGAGCTTCGAATAACCGTAGTCCTTCACGCTGAAGCTGGGGAAACGCGTGCGGATCATGTCGCCGATCACGCTCAGGGCAATGCCATCATCGCCCCGCTTGGCAAGCTCCTCCCGGATAAAGGCCTCGATCTCGTGACGGGATTCCCGCGATTCCCTCAAGCTCACCCATATGATGTCGCTCTGACGCTTCAGGGAGATGTTCTCGAAGCTCTCCAGGAACTTAGAGAGCTGGTTGTATCCGAAGGACCTGACGTCGAAGTCGGGGTAGATGGAAACCATCCTGCTGCCGATATCGGAAAGCTTCACCTTCGCAGAGCTGCTCTCGCTGATGATATCGACGATTGCAGAGCCCACTTCCTTCTTCGTAAGCGATGCATCCGACTGGGGGCTGGGCTGCTTTTCCCTTTCCCCTTCGTCGGCGATGAGCTCGAGCGAGGTGAATACGGTACAGGCATTCCTGAACGAGCGCGGGGTCTTCTGCTCCCCCATGCCCACGACCACCATGCCGGCATCGCGCAGGCGCGACGCGAGCCTGGTGAAGTCGCCATCGCTCGAAACGATGCAGAAGCCCTGCACCTTCCCTTCGTAGAGGATGTCCATCGCATCGATGATCAAGAAGCTGTCGGTTGCATTCTTCCCCTTCGTGTTGGGGAATTGCTGCATCGGGGTAAGCGAGTACTCCGCGAGCACGTCCTTCCACTTCCCCATCTGGGAACTGGTCCAGTCGCCGTAAATGCGGCGATAGGTCACCTGGCCATGGCGGCTCGCAAGCTCGTTCATGATCGCCTGGATATATCGCGCGGATACGTTATCCGAGTCGATCAGAAGGGCGAATGATTTCCTCTCTGTCATAAGGTCCTTTCAACGGATATGGGGAAGGCCCCGGGCTCCTAGACAATGCCCGCCTTCCCGAAGAAGTCGAACACCACATCGCCGTATGCGTCGGGATCCACGAAAAAGGCGCCCATATGCCCCGCATCCGCCACGATATGCAGGCGCTTGGACTGCGCCCCGCAGGCGTAATACAGGTTCGCAGCCTCGACGGAGGGCACGATATCGTCGTTGGAGCCATGGACGATCAGCGTGGGAACACGGCTTGAAACGATGGTATCGACGGGATTGCATTCGCTGGGATCCCAACCCAAGCGAGCGCGGGCGGCAAGACGGAGCACTGCATACAGGGGCTCTGCCGGGGGAATGAACATCCTGCGGATCATCCTGATGGCGATATCGCGCAGGCTGGCAAACGGGGAATCCGCGACTACACCCACGACCTGGGGGAACTGGGCCCAAGCCGAAGCGTTCAGAACGGCAGCTGCACCCATGGATTGACCATGGAGCACGATGCTGATATCCGCACCGAAACGAGAGGTCAGGTACCCGACCCACTCCAGGATGTCCTGGCCATCCTGCCAACCCATGCCGATCATGGTTCCGCCGGATTCACCATGGGCGCGCAGGTCGACGTTGAGCACGTTGAACCCCCGCTCGGAGTACATGCGCGCGAACTTCTCCATTTCCCTACCGGTAGAACGGTAGGAATGGGCGAGGATCGCCCACATACGCGAGGGGCGCGCCGCGAAGAAGATCCTTCCGCTCAGATTGATGCCTCCCTTTCCGACAGTCGTGGAAACACGCTCGCTGTCGCATTCGCGGTACCAGATCTGCACCCGCTCCTCGATTGCCAGGGCGTTGCCCTCCATGCGCGCGAGCACTTCGGGGTCTTCAACCGGAAACGAGGGAAGCCCGCAGGGCTGTGCGGTACGGGCCCTTCTGGAAAAAGAGGTGGAGTTGCGGTCGAAAGCGGCATCGAGCAGCCTTCCTGCCGAGAAAACGGCGCCTCCCCCGATTACTGCACCAACGGAAGCGGCGATTCCCGCACCGATTTTCTTCGCACTATCCATGTCTTTCCCCCATCTCGGAATAGAATGAAAACAGACGCCCCCATCATACGCGAAAAGGAACGACTTGGCTGGCAACACAACGAGCATACGGCTGCCCCGATGCGCAGAAACGGCCCTGGAAACCATCGAGTCCGCAGGGTTCGAAGCCTGGGTCGTGGGCGGATTCGTGAGGGACTGCCTCATGGGAAGGGACCCGGGCGATCTGGACATCGCATCGAGCGCCCCCTGGGAGCGCGCAGCATCAATATTCCGCAAAGCCGGAGCCCCGGTCTTCGAAACGGGGGCGAAGCACGGAACCATCACCGTCATGATCGAAGAGGCGCCCATCGAAGTGACCGCCTATCGCGCCGATGGCGAGTACACGGACGGAAGGCACCCCGACTCGGTGCGTTTCGTGGACAGCATCGAAGAAGACCTGGCAAGGCGCGACTTCACCATGAACGCCATCGCCTATCACCCGGCAAGGGGCCTGATCGACCCGTTCGGAGGGCAAAACGACATCCGAAACGGGCTCATCCGCTGCGTCGGGGATCCCCGGACGCGCTTTTCCGAAGATGCCCTGCGCATCCTGCGCGCGGTGCGCTTTTCGGCGCAGCTGGGATTCGCTATCGAAAAGGACACCCGGAGCGCCATGGAAGATCTTGCAGGCGGCCTTTCCCGAGTCGCAGAAGAACGCAAGGCGGCAGAACTCCAGAAACTGCTCTGCTCCGAGCATGCCGGCGATTGCCTGATGGGGAATATGACGGTTATCGGGCAGGTCATCCCGGAGCTTGCGCCCCTGCAGGGCTTCGACCAGAAGACTCCCTTCCATTGCTACGACGTGCTCGAGCACACGGCGCATGTCATCGACCTGGTGGATTGCAAACCAGCCCTGCGCTGGGCCGCGCTGCTCCACGACGTTGGGAAGCCCGAGACCTTCACCATCGACGAAACCGGCCAGGGCCACTTCAAGGGCCACCCGGCGGCATCGGCGCGCATCGCGCGCGATGTTGCGCGCCGCCTTCGGCTGCCGAAAGCGCAAACCAGGGATATGCTGACCCTGATCGAATTGCACGACAGCCCGATAATCCCGAAGAAACCCCAGGTCAAACATGCCATCCACCAATTGGGCGACAGTCCCGACCTGCTTTCGGACCTTATTTCCCTCAAGCACGCGGATGCCACCGCCAGGACCCCGCTTTACAGCAAGCCCAGGATCAGGACCGCAGAGCTGCTCGAAGGCCTGCTGACGGAAGTCCTGGAAAACGGCGAGGCCTATTCCCTCGCCCAACTGGACCTTTCCGGCGCGAGCCTGATCGATGCGGGCATCCCCGCCGGGCCCCAGGTGGGGCGCCTGCTGGAGGAATGCCTCGATGCCGTTATCGACGGGAAGCTTCCCAACGAGGAAGGCGAGCTTGCGGGCTTCGCCCTCTCGAGATACCGCGAAGACGCCCGGGCCTAACCGGACACGCCGTCCAGAAGCTGCCGGGCGTGCTCCATCGCGGCAAGCGAGATGCCGCCCGAAAGCATTCGGGCAAGCTCTTTCACCCGCTGCTCCCCCTCGACCAACGAGAACACCGTTTCGGGCTGCCCTTCGCCCTGCTTCGAGGCGACGTAGTGGACCTGCCCCATCACCGCAAGCTGGGCCAGGTGGGTGACCAGGATCACCTGATGGGTCCGCGCAAGGTCGGAAAGTACTTCGGCCAGGGAAAGGGCGACCGCGCCGCCGACCCCGGAATCCACTTCGTCGAACACCAGGGTCTCCGCCGGATCGTCCTGCCCCAATACCACCTTGATCGCGAGCATCACGCGGCTCACCTCGCCACCCGAGGCGATCTTCGCAAGGGGGCGAGCCGACATGCCGTCGCCGGGCTTGAACATGAATTCCACCTTGCTGGGACCATCCGCAGTCCAAGTGGCGCGGTCGGCCATCTCCACCGAGCACTCCAACGAGGCCGATCCCAGCATCAGGCGCGACATCTGGGCGCAAACCAGTTCGCAGAACCGCGGAGCACGTTCCGCCCTGAGCGCATGCAGCCGCTCCGCCTCGCTGCGCAACGCATCCTCTGCCCGGGCAAGCTCTTTCCGGGCGCTTTCCATCCGGGTATCGAAGCCATCCACCGCAGCAAGGGTACGGGCGGCATCATCGCGCGCCTCGAATACCTGCTCCATAGTGGGGCCCCAAGTCCTGATCAGGCCCTGGAACTGGGAAAGGCGCTCCTGCATCCGGGCAAGCTCGGATGGGTCGAAATCCAAACCATCCCCGTATCTGCGCACATCCATCGCGGCATCCTCCAGGATGTAGGAGGCCTCCCGAAGGCTCTGGGCGAGCCCTTCCAATGCAGGATCGATCCCGGCGGCACGGTCTACGAGCGCCATCGCGTCCGCAAGCGACTCGAGCGCGCCCCCATCGCCCGAAAGCGATTCCCTCGCCCCATCGATGCCGCTCATCAGGGCTTCGGCATTCTCGAAACGCGGGATATCGCGGCACAGGTCCTCGTATTCGCCGGGAAGGGGGGAAACCTCGTCGATGCGGGAAAGCACATACCTCGCCTGGCCCACCTGCTCTTCGGACAGGCTCTGGGCCTGCTCTATTTCCTCAACCGCACGCGCAGCCGCCTTCGCCCCGGCAAGCGCCGCGCGATACGACTCGAGCGCATCATCGAGCTCGGGCCCGATCCACGCGTCGAGCATCCCCCGGTGATTGGCGGGCTTGAGCAGTCGCTGGTGCTCATGCTGTCCGCACAGATCGATGCTGGCGCCCACCGTCTTCGCGAGCTTGCCGACCTGCGAGATGGAACCGTTCATATGGACCCGGCTCTTCCCGTCGGCCGAAATGCTGCGGGACACGACGATGCCTTCGGATTGCAGATCGGCGCCTTCGAGTTCGAAGGAATCCCCCAAGAAGAAGCGCCCCTGGACCATCAGGGAATCCTCGCCTTCGCGCACCAGCGAGGCATCGGCGCGCTCGCCCGCAAGGAGCTTGAGCGCCCCGAGCAGCGCGGTCTTGCCCGCACCGGTCTCTCCCGTGATGACCGTCATACCCGGCGATGGGGACAATACCGCCTCCTTGATGAGGGCGAGGTTCTTTACGTGAAGTTCATCGATCATGGCTGCTCGCTTCCATTGTGCCGCTAACGCGAACAAGTGTACCATTATCCTGCAGCTTCGAAAGGGGCGTGGGAACGCTTGCGAAAAGCTTGCCGAAAGCCTGCAGGATACGAAGCCGCACCCGCCCACGGCATGGGATAATCCATCCGGAATCCGGAAAGGAAGGAATTCATGAGAGCACTGATCCAGCGGGTTTCCCGCGCTTGCGTGACCATCGTCGACGACACTCCCCCGCAGGACCCGGACCCCACACGGAGCATCGGCCGCGGATTCGCGATCCTGCTCGGTGCGGGAGCGGGCGACACCCGCGCAGACGCCGACAAGCTTTGGTCGAAGATCTCCAAGCTGCGCATCTTCGACGACGGGAATGGCAAGACCAACCTCTCCCTTGCGGATGTCGGAGGCGAGGTGATGGTCGTCTCCCAATTCACGCTGTACGCGAATTGCAAGAAGGGAAACCGTCCCAGCTTCACGCAATCGTGCCCTCCCGACGAAGCGCGGGAGCTCTACCGGTATTTCGTCGAACTCGCCCGCCGGGACTTCCCCATCGTGGCCACCGGCGAATTCGGCGCGCATATGGAAATCGAGCTGGTGAACGACGGCCCGTTCACCATCTGGCTCGACACCCGCGAGCTCTAGCGGCGGCGCTTGCCGAACTGAGAGCCCTTCCGGGCGCCCTTCTTCAGCCCGGCGAGGGCGTCCTCCTCGCTCGACCCCTCGACCTGGGCCTTCAACCTCACCACGCGGTCGCGAATGCGCGCCGCCTCCTCGAAATCCATCTCCATGGAAGCGTGCATCATATCCTCTTCCATCGATGCGATGATCCTCAGCACTTCCTCGCGCGAGAAGGCGGCAAGCTCCTTGTTCACCTGCTCGGCGGTAACCGTGCCCACTTCATCGTGCATATAGCCTGCGATGTCGTTGATGGCCTTCTTGATGGTCTTGGGCTCGATACCGTGCTCTTCGTTATAGGCCATCTGGATCTTGCGGCGGCGGTGCGTTTCGGTGATGGCCAGGTCCATGGAATCGGTCCTGCGGTCCGCATACATGATCACGCGCCCATCGGCATTCCTCGCCGCACGTCCGATGGTCTGGATCAGGGAACGGTGATTGCGCAGGAAACCCTCCTTGTCGGCGTCCAGGATCGCCACCAGGCTCACCTCCGGCAGGTCCAGGCCCTCGCGGAGCAGGTTGATGCCCACGAGCACGTCGAATTCCCCGCGGCGCAAAGCGCTCAGGATCTCGACGCGTTCCATGGTTGCGATGTCCGAATGCATGTATCGGGCGCGGACGCCCTCATCGAGAAGGTGATCGGTCAGGTCTTCCGCCATCTTCTTGGTCAGGGTGGTGATGAGCACGCGCTCGTTGCGGGAGGCGCGCACGCGGGCCTCGTCGATGATGTCGTCGATCTGCGAGGCAGTGGGGCGCACGTCGATTTCTGGATCGAGCAGGCCGGTGGGACGGATGATCTGCTCGACCTGCTGCTGGCTCACGCGCTTCTCATAGTCGCCGGGCGTTGCCGAGACATAGATGAACTGCCCGATGCGCTGTTCGAACTCGTCATAGCGAAGCGGCCTATTGTCCAGACAGGAAGGCAATCGGAAGCCATGCTCGGTCAGGGTCACCTTACGTGAGCGGTCCCCTTCGTGCATGCCGCGGATCTGCGGGACGGTCACGTGGCTTTCGTCGATGATGGTCACGAAGTCCTTGGGGAAGTAGTCGATGAGCGTGTAGGGCGGCTCGCCGGGCTCGCGCCCGTCGAGATGGCGGGAATAGTTCTCGATGCCGCTGCAGAATCCCATCGACTCCATCATCTCCAGGTCGTAGGAAACGCGCATCTCCAAGCGCTGGGCTTCCAGCAGCTTGCCTTCTTCCTTGAATTCGGCAAGGCGCCCGCGCAGCTCTTCACGGATGGACGAAAGGGCGTGGTCCATCTTGGGCTTCGCGGTCACGTAGTGGGATGCGGGCCAGATAGGCAGCGCCTCATACGAATTGAGGACCTCGCCCGTCACCTTATCCGTTTCGCAGATCGATTCGATTTCGTCCCCCCAGAATTCCACGCGAACGGGATTATCGGCATACGGGGGGAAGATGTCCAGAGCGTCACCGCGCACGCGGAACGATCCGCGTTCGAGCTGGTAGTCGTTGCGATCGTACTGGATGTCGATGAGCTTGCGGATCAGGTCGTCGCGGTCCTGCTCCTCCATCTTGTCCAAGAACACGGCCATGCCGGCATAGTCCATGGGCGAGCCGATACCGTAGATGCAGCTGACGGACGCCACCACGATCACGTCGCGCCGGGAAAGGAGGGCGCTCGTGGCCGCGTGGCGCAGCTTCTCCACCTCTTCGTTGATGCTCGCATCCTTTTCGATGAAGGTATCGGTGCTGGGAACGTAGGCCTCGGGCTGGTAATAGTCGTAATAGGATACGAAATACACCACGGCATTGTTCGGGAAGAACTCCTTGAGCTCCGCCGCAAGCTGGGCGGCAAGCGTCTTGTTGGGGGCCATCACCAAGGTGGGGCGCTGGATGGCCTCGATGGTCTTGGCCATGGTGAAGGTCTTGCCCGACCCGGTCACGCCCAGGAGGGTCTGGTACCTCAAACCGTCGCGCACGCCCTGGGCGAGCTTCTCTATCGCCTGGGGCTGGTCTCCTGCAGGGCTGTAGGGCGAAACCACCTTGAACGGTTGCCCGACCAAACGAGCATCCGAGATCTTGCCCTCCATGCGAAGTCCTTCGATGTTGCCAAGATGGGACATCCCTACCACCCTTCCCGAGTCGTCAGAAAACCATTAGGGTAGCTTACCCGAAGACGGTATTCCAGAGTGATTCTACCTCCGAGACCAAGTCGTCTTCGCTGCCATCGTTTTGCAGCACATAATCCGCCCAGGCAGCACGCTGGGCATCGGTAGGCTGCCGGGCAATGCGGGCGCGGACGTCATCTTCGGAAAAGCCCCGCGAAACCGCACGGGCAACGCGCAGGTCCTCGCGCGCCGCCACTGCCACGATCGCGCAGCAGCGCTCGAGGAGCGCTTCGAAGGCCCCTTCAGGTCCGGAAAAGGCGGAAACCTCTATCACGACCGCAGGGCATTCCTCGCGAAGGGCGCTATCGAGCATCGCCGACGCCGAGCGCACGATCGCCGGATGGGTGATCTGCGAAAGCCGCCTTGCGGATTCGCTGCTCGCGAATGCGGCCCGGGCGAGCAGCGGCCTGCTTACCGCTCCATCCACCTGGATATGCTCCCCGAATTCCGCTACGAGGGCACGGGCTACCGCGGCATCCAGCAGGACTTCGTGCCCGATCCGGTCGAGATCGATGATGCGCGCACCCAGATCCCCGAGCATGCGGGCGACGGTCGATTTGCCCGATCCCATCCCGCCGATCAGCATGATCGCCTTCATATGCGCATTATCCTTCCAAGTCGGTCCTACCCCGACCATGGTAGCACCCGCCGGACACGCGGACACCATAAGCGATCCGGCGCGTCGGTGTGATTATTTTCTTACCGGATACGGATAGATAAGGCGAATACGCGACGATGCGTCTATACTTCTTTTCCGCTTGGTTAATAGCCTCTGAAAAACCGCTGAAAGGCTTGCAGCGACAGCTGGAAACGGCACGCTCTCGGGCCTGCGGCAAAACCGCATTCGATTCGTGATTCGCCTCTACCGGGGAAGGGCAGAAAACGATGGATAACCGCTACAGCCGCGACCGCTACGGAAGCGGCGCGAACGCACAGGAACGACAGATGGGCCCAGACGGCGCCCTCGCTTCCCGTAATGGCGAATTCGAATTCGAGTCCAACCCCCTCTATCGAGGGCGGGATGCCGCCGACTACAGCCGCGACCGCTACGGACGAAACGGCAACGCTGACGGCGAGCGCGCTTTGCGGGGCGCAGGATCGGCGCGTCCTTCGGTGAAGGGCGCGTCCCGGCACGTACCCGAATACCGCGCCGATTCGCCCGTCGAAGGGGCATCCCGGTCCCGCAAACCCGCAAAAGCTTCCAGGATGCACGCGCCCGATGGCGCTAAGAGGGCGCAGAACAGCCCCGCTCCCAAAGCGAGGCCTGCAAAACATCCCGAATCCCCCGCCCAGAAGAAAGAACCCAAGGCCGCATCGGAAAAGAAAGGGCGCTATATCCCCGCACTCGACGGCTTGCGCGCTTTCGCGGTGCTTGCGGTCATCGCCTACCATATGGGTTTCGCCTGGGCCCCGAGCGGCCTTTTGGGCGTCACGGCCTTCTTCGTCCTTTCCGGCTACCTCATTACCAGCCTGCTGCTCATCGAATGGGACAATAACGGGCGCATCGACCTTCCGCAATTCTGGCTGAGGCGCGTCAGGCGCCTTTTCCCCGCCATCGTGTTCGTCATCATGTGCTCTGCCGCGCTCTTCACCATCTTCGACCACAGCCTGCTCACCAAGCTGCGCGAGGACCTGGTTGCCGCGCTCCTATGGTTCACGAACTGGTGGTATATCCTGCGCGACGTCTCCTACTTCGAAGCGCTGGGCGCGCCCTCGCCGCTCACGCACTTCTGGTCGCTCGCCATCGAGGAGCAGTTCTATCTGGTATGGCCGCTCATCCTGGTAGGCTGCCATAAGCTGGGACTGAGCCGAAAGGCGATGGGCAGCGGCGCGCTTGCACTCGCCTTGCTCTCCGCACTGGAGATGGCATTGCTCTTCTCGCCAGACACGGACCCCAGCCGCGTCTACTACGGAACGGACACCCGCGCCTTCTCGCTCCTTATCGGAGCCTTCATGGCCTTCGCATGGCCATCGGTCAGGCCCGGGGCGCAAAGCGGCAGGGCATTGCCGCAAAGAGCCAGAATAGCCCTCGACGGAGCCGGAATCGCCGCTTTCGCAGGGCTGATCATCATGATCGTCGCCGTCGGTGACAACTCGCCCTTCCTCTACCATGGGGGCCTGCTGTTGGCCTCGGTGCTGACCGCCGTGGTCATCGCGGCGCTCGCCCATCCCGAAAGCGCCTTCGCACGGATCATGGCCGCAAAGCCCCTGGTCTGGATCGGCGTGCGCTCCTACGGCATCTACCTGTGGCATTACCCCCTGTTGCTGCTGATGATCCCCGTCAGCAAGGTAACCGACACCCCCTGGTACGTCTACCCGATCGTCCTCGCGATCATCTTCGCCTGCGCGGCCTTCTCCTACCGTTTCGTGGAAAACCCCATCAGGCATGGGGCCATCGGACGCTTCGCACGGCAACTCCGTGAGAATCGCGCAACCGTCCCCGGCTGGCTCCGCATGCACATCCTGCCCACCGCTGCCGCGGGAGTGCTCGCCTGCGTATGCATCGGCGGCCTGATCGCGGTCCCCGATACCTCCGCCATCGAAGGCGCCGACCTGCTGACCGAGGAAGGCCCCCAAGTCGCAGGTCTGGATTCCCTTGAAAACGGGGATGCCGCAGACGCATCCGAGACGCCCAAGCTCGACGTCCTCCTGATAGGCGACTCGGTCTCGGTCCGCGCCATACCCTACTTCCAGGAAACCTTCCCCTATGGCGCGATCGACGCCCAGATCAACCGATGGTTCGGTACGGGCATCGAAGTATTCCAGGGTTATCTCGATCAGGATGTCGTCGGCGACGTCGTGGTCTTCGCACTGGGCACCAATGGTCCCGTCTCCGACGAGGAATTCGACGAGCTCATGGAACTTGCCGGCCCCGACCGGCAGGTCTTCTTCGTCAACACCCGAAGCCCCCAGTCCTGGGTACTGGAAAGCAACGACGCCCTGCAACGAGGCGCCGACAGGCACCCCAACGCGCACGTCATAGACTGGTACAACACGAGCTATGGAAGGGGAGAGCTCTTCGACGGCGATGGCACCCACCTTTCCGAAGAGGGCGCGCAATTCTATATCTCGATGATCGACGATGCGATCGCCCCCTACCTGCCCGAGCATGCAGAAGGCGACCAGAAGGTCGACCTTGCCGGAACCGGACTCGGCGGGGAACAGGCGCAGCAAGACGGATCCGGCCAAACCGACCCCGATCAGGCCGAAGCCGCCCAGACCATGGGGGAACTCGGCGCGTAAGGCGGCGTTTCACCCCCTTACCCGCTAGCGTGCATCCATACGCGACTGCATGCCCATACAATGGGCAAGTTGGAGTAAAATCCATCTGATATCCATCCTGCGCCGCAAAGCCGGAAAACCCCGCAACCGCGCCCGACCCCCGAAATGCAGGCCGGGCCTTTGCCGCGCAAGAAGCCGATAGGTTAGCTCTATGGTCTTTTCCAGCCTCTTGTTCATCTTCGCGTTCCTCGCGTTGAATCTGATCGTCTACCGCAAGGTTGCCCCGCGCTACCGCAACCAGGTGCTTTTGGGCTTCTCCCTGGTCTTCTATGCCTGGGGCGGCCCCAAGTTCCTCGTCCTGCTCCTGCTCGACACCCTGGTCAGCTGGTTCTTCGCGCTCAGGATCAGTGCAACCGAACGCAAGTCGACCCGCAAGGCGCTGCTCGTGGGCGAGCTCGTGTGCCTGCTCGGCGTTTTGGGCTTCTTCAAATACCTGGGCTTCTTCCTCACCAATTGGCAGGCTCTTTTCGGGGTTCCCGAGGTGATCCCCACCTTCGTCCTGCCCATCGGCATCTCCTTCTACACCTTCCAGCTCATTTCCTACGTCGTGGACGTATACCGCGGCAAGGTGGCCGCCCAGCCGCGCTTCTGGAAACTGCTGCTGTACGCGAGCCTATTCCACCAGTGCATCGCAGGCCCCATCGTCCGCTACGAGACCATCGCCAGCGAGATCGACTTCCGCAAGGTCACCCGCGAGGACACCTTCGCCGGAATCAGGCGCTTCTGCGTCGGCCTGGCAAAGAAGGCGGTGCTCGCCAATTCCTGCGCCGCCGTGGCGGACTCGCTGCTCAACGGAGGCGTCGAGGCGCTCTCTTCCCAATCGACCATGGGGCTATGGCTGGGCATGATCTTCTACACCTTCCACATCTACCTGGACTTCTCCGCGTATTCCGACATGGCCATCGGCATGGGCCGCATGGTGGGATTCCACTACCTGGAGAACTTCGACCACCCCTATATGGCTAAAAGCATCCAGAGCTTCTGGAGGAAATGGCACATCTCGCTCTCCTCGTGGTTCCGTGACTACGTCTACATCCCCTTGGGCGGTAGCAGGCGCGGAAACCTGATCACCGTCCGCAACGCCCTGGTGGTCTGGGCGCTCACCGGTTTCTGGCATGGCGCCAGCTGGAACTTCGTGTTCCTGATGCTCGAACGATTCGTCATCAAAGACCGCATGCCCAAGGGCGTGAACCACGTCTACACCATCCTGGTGGTCATCTTCGGCTGGGTCCTGTTCAGATTCACGAGCAATGCCGAACTGCTGTGCGTTCTCAAGGGCATGCTGGGCTTCGCGGGAGGCGGCTTCATCAACCTGCAGGCGCAGACGATATTCGCAGGAAACGTATTCCTGTTCCTGTTCTGCATCATCGCCTGCACCGATGCCGGTACCCGCATCCGCAAGGCCATGCTCGAAAAGCCCGAACCGGGTTCGGCGCTGTTCAAGGCAGCCGTCGCCATCGATGCGATCACACCCATCCTCTTGCTGCTGCTCGCCGTTATCGCACTGATCGGCAACAGCTACAACCCGTTCATCTATTTCCGCTTCTAACTGTGGTGACCTGCCATGAGTAACTATCGCAATACCGAAAACCCCCGCAACACCAACCGCCGCAGCCCCGAACGCACCGATGCCTCGGCTAACAGGCGCATGGACCAGAACCGCCGCAACCAAGATGGCTTGCCCTCACGCAGCCGCTCGGGCAATACCGCCCGCGAAGAAAGAAGGCGCGCAGCCGAAAGGCACACCGATGCCGCTTCCCGCAACCGCACCACCCTCCCCTCACGGGAGCGGCGCAATATGCCGCTAGAACGCAGAGAACGGCGCGAGGCATCCGGTTCCGAGCGGACGCGCAGCCGCCAAGCTCAGATGCCGAATACCGAAAGCACCCGGGCAGACCATCACAGGCAGCAGCCTGCCCCCAATAATGACCACAGCCAGGGCGTCCGCCGCATGATGCGCGCCCCGCATGCCGAAGAGCGCACGGGCGCGCAAAGCGCCCGTGCGCACCGTGTTGCGAGGGAACATACCGCCCGCACTGCCAACGAAAGCACACCCGGCAACCGCACCCGGCAAAGGGCAGGAGCGGCACCGCATCCTGCACAAAAGCGCAGCAACGCCAATCGCGGGGAGCAGGAACCCAGGCCCTCGGCAAACGCCCCAAGACAGGACGGCAATGCTCGAAGCACCCGTCCCCGCACCGCTGGGGCAAAGCCCGAGGCCAGCCGTCGCAGGCCGAACCTCCGCACGCAGGATGCAGGCGCAAGCGCACCTGCCACTGGAAGGAAGAGGTCCTCTGTAGGCACGCGCGCATCGAACGCCTCCGATACGCGTCCTGCCGCAATCACGGGAGCCGGCTCCAAGATCTCCGAATCCGCAAGCTCGCTGAAATCGTCCTTTATCGCATGGGCCAACGAGGGCAAGGTCGACCCCGCAAGCCAAGGCGCCCAGGACGCAACCCGCAAACCCAAGAAGAGCGAACAACCCGCTCCCGACTTGGTCTTGGAAGCGGGAAAGATGGAAGAACTCTCCCGTTGGCATCGCGGGGCATCCGCTGCATTCGGTTTGATCCTGACCTTGGGGATGGTGCTTGGCCTTTGCCTCTTCCTCAGGCCGACTGTTTCCCAGGCGGAAAACCGCGAGCTCTCCAAGTTCCCCTCCTTCAGCGTCGCCGACTTCGTTTCGGGCGCCTATACCGAACAGATCTCTACCTGGTATGCCGACACCTACCCCTTCCGCGACCAGCTGATCGCCGCGAACCAGGCATTCAAAGGACTGTACGGCTTCGAGGGCAGCACGCAGATGTTCGGCAACGCGGTCCAGGGCGACGACATCCCCGACGAGGGAGCCAAGTCGTCGCAGAAGAAGGATCCCGTTGCCCCCGAAACCTATGACAGCTTCAATCTGGAAGAAGACATCCAGGGCCAGATCATGCAGGGCCTCTACGTCGATAACGGCGCAGTATACGCAACCTACGGCTTCACCCAGGAAGCGGCAGATGACTACGTCAACGCCGTCAATGGCGCTGCCGATAAGCTGGAGGGCACCACGCAGGTCTACTCCATCCTCATCCCGAACAACTCCGGAGTCCTGCTGAGCAAGGACGAATTGGCGGCATTGGGCGGATCGAACCAGGGACAGGCGATCCAGTACTACTACGATTCCTACAACGGCAAGGTGAAGACGGTTCCCACCATGCAGCCCCTGGTCGACCATAAGGACGAATACCTGTACTTCCGCACCGACCATCATTGGACGGCACTGGGCGCGTATTACGTCTACCAGTCCTTCTGCAGCCAGAAGGGAATCGAGCCCCACAAGATCGAGGATTTCAAAGAAGAGGACTTCTCGCCCTTCCTGGGCTCCTACTACTCCCAGCTGCAGCTGGAAAGCCTGACCAAGGACCCCGACACCGTCCAGGCATGGGTTCCCAATGGAACGAACGACATGAAGTACACCGATGTCGACGGGCAGACCATAGACTGGAACGTCATCAAAGACGTATCCGAATGGGACGAGGGAACGCAGTACAACTGCTTCGTCGGCGGCGACCAGCCTTGGGCGGAAATCCACAACCCCGCGATCACCGACGGATCATCCTGCCTGGTCGTCAAGGAGTCCTACGGCAACGCATTCATCCCCTGGCTCGTCGATCATTACGAGAATGTCTATATCGTCGACTTCCGCTACAACAACGACAACGTAGTGGAGATCTGCAAGGAAAAGGAAGTGGACGACCTGATCCTGCTGAACAACATCAGCATCATCGGCAGCGTGGATGTTGCCGGCAAGATCGCAAGGTGGATGTTGCCGGCAAGATCGCAAGCCTGCTCTAACGGACCCCCGCGAACACTGACGAATTTCCCAATCGCCGCCTTCCCAACCGGGGAGGCGGCGGTTCGTCTATCGCCAAGACAACGCTTGGAAGGTCCTAGGGCAAACAACCCTACCGGAATCGTCCGAAAACCACTCGCAACCATTCATGCAGGCACGACACAGTAGCGGGATAGCACGAAAAAACCGGCGCAGCCCCAGAGGCGAGGGCTTGAGCGAAAAATCCGCCAGATTCCTTGGCGCCGTCATGGATCTTTCGCAATGGCGCCGCACCCCCATGCCGCTACCGGTTCCGCCTTCAGCTTGCCCGCACAGGCATACGCAAAAGGCGCCCGGGGGTTCCCGAGCGCCTTCATTTTTATCTGCATGTTTTCAGCAGCTGCGAAAAGGAGGCTCCCTTACTCTGCCAGATTACGCAACACGTACTGGAGAATGCCGCCGTTGAAGTAGTAATCGCCCTCGGTGGGAGTGTCGACGCGAACCAATGCGGTGAACTCGACCGCGCTGCCGTCGGCTCGTTCGGCCCTC
>SFII01000008.1 GCA_004555335.1 Coriobacteriaceae bacterium
TGGGAAGTGCTCGTGCGACCCGGCAAGCGCCTGAAACCCGGCGCCGTGATCGAGTTCGCAGACGCGCAGGGATGCGTGTCCCTGCAAGCCGAGATCATCGATTGGGCGGAAGGCGGCAAGGGCGAGCGCATCGCACGGCTTTCCACCCGAACCCACGCCACGTTGAACGAAGCCCTGCACGCGGTCGGCCATACCCCCCTGCCCCCGTACATCAAGTCCTACGCAGGCGACGAGGAAATGTACCAGACCGTGTATTCCACCACGGAGAAATCGGCAGCCGCCCCTACGGCGGGATTGCATTTCACCCCCGAGCTGATCGAGAGGATCAAGCAGAAGGGCGCCTTCTTCGAAACCGTGGAACTGCAGGTGGGAATCGACACCTTCAGGATCGTGGACGAAGAAGACCCCACCAAGCACAAGATGCATACCGAAACCTACACCGTGCCCCAGCACGTGGTCGATGCATGCAACCAGGCCCACGCCCGAGGGAACAGGGTGATCGCAGTGGGAACCACGAGCGTCCGCAGCCTGGAAAGCGCATGGGACCAAGAAGCCGGCGAACTGAGGGCGCGCGAAGAAGACAAGACCTCGCTGTTCCTGTTCCCCGGTTCGACCTTCCACGTGGTCGACGCGCTGATCACGAACTTCCACGTGCCCCGATCGACGCTGATGATGCTGGTTTCGGCATTCAGCAGCAGGGACATGGTGATGGAGGCCTACAAGCATGCCATCGAAAGCGAATACCGCATGCTTTCCTTCGGCGATGCCATGTTCATCCACTAGAAGGCAAAACGGGGTTTGGGCCGAAACGACCGCGCCCCGCTACCATTTGAATCGAACCGAAAACGCCGGCGCAAGCCGGCGTTTCCCGTGTACGACGCAAGAAACGCGCACCGACGGCAAACGCACCGGCGAACCTGCAGCGAGGAGACGCAGATCCGCCGCCGGGAAGAAGGCACCCTTACGATCGCATGCTCTCCACATACGCCTCCATCGCATCCTCGGCACGGACGCCTTCGTCCACCACAAGGCCAAAAGAGGATATCAGCGCCCTGCCCTGGTTCCTGCGCAAGTCCGCCAGAAGGGCTTCCCCCGCATCATCCAGATAATCCGCGGCGAGCAGCAACGACCTGGCCACGAACTCGACCACGCCCGGATCGGTACCGGAAACCTGCAGGATGTCGGCGATGGATTCCGGCGACAAGCCGAGCAGGATGCTGCCGTCGATATCGGTTGCCTGGCCGATCACGGCCTCTAGGGAATCGGCGGCCGCCTTCGGGTCGTCTTCCCCGCGACGGAGCTCCATGCTGCGCACGATCCCTTGGATGAGCTGGGAAAGCATGCGCATGAGGTAATCCCTTTCGAACATCATTCACCTTTCGTATGGGCAAGCACGCCAAAACCGGCTTCCCGCTTGCTTCTGCCCCGCACAACCGGCGGGATGGATGCATGCAGGAAACGGACGGACGGCCTACCGCCAATAATCCTTGGGGACAGGCAATCCGATATGGTCGAAGGCCGCCTCCGTTGCCTGACGCCCCTTCGGCGTGCGGACGAGCAATCCCATCTGCATCAGATAGGGCTCGTAGATATCCTCCACGGTATCGGGGGATTCGGAAAGCGCCGAGGCAAGCGTGGTCAGGCCAACGGGCCTGCCCCTGAACTGGCTGCAGAGCAGTTCCAGGATCCTGTTGTCGAGCGCATCGAGGCCCAGGGAATCCACTTCGAAGAAGCAGAGCGCCTGCGCCGCGGTATCCTCGTCGATCAAGCCGTCGCCTTTCACCTGCGCCCAGTCGCGCACCCTTTTAAGCAGGCGGTTTGCAAGACGGGGCGTGCCCCTGCTCCTGCGCGCGATCTCCAACGCGCCCTCGCGGGTGACGGGTACATCCAAGATGAACGCCGAGCGCACCACGATATCCGCAAGCTCTTCAGGAGTGTAGTAATTCAACCTGAAGGACATGCCGAAACGGTCCCTGAGCGGCCCGGTCAGAAGACCGGTCCTGGTTGTGGCGCCGATAAGCGTGAAACGCGGCAGGTCGATGCGGATGGAGCGCGCTGCCGGCCCCTTGCCCACCACGATATCGAGCACGTAGTCTTCCATAGCCGGATAGAGCACTTCCTCTACCATGCGGTTGATGCGGTGGATTTCATCGATGAAGAGCACGTCGCCCTCTTCCAAGTTGGAGAGGATGGCAGCCAGATCGCCCGTCCTTACGATGGCCGGACCGCTCGTGGTCTTGATGTTCGCGCCCATTTCGTTGGCGACCACCGTGGAAAGGGTGGTTTTACCCAGGCCGGGAGGACCGGAAAAGAGCAGATGATCCATCTGCTCGCCCCTTTTCTTGGCCGCCTCGATCAAGATCTTCAGGCTTTCCTTGACCTTGGTCTGGCCCAGATAGTCATCGAGCATCTTGGGGCGCAGGCTCCGGTCGATGGCAAGGTCCTCTTCCACCAATTCAACGCTCGAAACCCTGCTCCTGTGATCTTCCGGGGAAGCGGACAGGGCATCGAACACCATTCCCTCGATTTCGATTCCTTCGGGCATCAGGCACCCCCGATCTTCTTCAAGGCATACTGGAGGGCGCGTCCCTCATCGAGCCCCCGGGGCATGCCCTTGCAGGCAAGCTCCGCCTCGGCGGGGGCGAATCCAAGGGCCAGAAGATCCTCGATCACCTTGCCCAAGGCCTCCTTGTCTTCTTCAGGCGGGCTGAACAGGCCTTCGGCAGGAGGAAGCGCGCTCGATGCGAGCTTGCCCTTCAGTTCCAATATCATGCGCTGGGCGGTCTTCTTGCCGATTCCCGGGATGCGCGACAGCTTCGTCACGTCCTCCGAGGCGAGGGCGTCCGCCAGATCGCCCGGACGATAGGATGAAAGCGCTGCAAGGGCCACTTTCGGCCCGATTCCAGAAACGGAGATGAGCTTTTCGAATGCGTTGCGTTCATCTTCCGAAGTGAAGCCGAAAAGGGAGATGTCGTCTTCCCGCACCTGCATGTAGGTGAATACCCGGACCGACGAGCCCTGAGCGGGAAGATCGGAAAGGGAATTGGCCGACATTCCGACGGCAAAGCCCACGCCGTTGCAATCGATGTATGCGGTATCGGCGGTCTTGCCCGCCAAGACGCCGCAAAGGAACGCGATCATTTCCGGCTCTCCTTCCCATTCAATACGCTGTAATGCGTGGTAAAGCATATCGCAGCGGCAAGGGCATCTGCCGCATGATCCGGCTTCGGCGGCGCTTGGAGCCCCAACAGCTTCTTGACCATGTACTGGACCTGCTCCTTTTCCGCCATGCCTTCGCCCACCACCGCGAGCTTGATTTCGTTGGGCGTGTATTCTTCCACCTTCAAGCCGTTCATGGCGCACGCGACGATAGCCGCCCCGCGTGCCTGGCTGGTGAGGATTCCCGCCGATATGTTCTGGCCGAACCACACCGTTTCAACCGCCGCGAAGCTTGGCTTGAAACGCGTGACCACGGCATCGATCTGCTGGTAGATCTTCTTCAGGCGTTCGGGAAGATCCTGCCCTGCACACGTTTCCACGCATCCGTAGGCAAGGCAGGCCAAGCGCGGGCCCGACTGGCTGATAATGCCCCAGCCTGTATGCGCCAGGCCGGGGTCTATCCCCAAAATCACTCGATCGTACACGGATGCACTTCGCCTTTCTTTTTCTTACACGCATAGGATAGCATAGTACATCTGTTTGCTCGTACAGATGTTTGTTTTACCGGAACCTTGCAGCGTGGAAAGGCAGATCCCCCTAGCGAAGCACGGTCGAAAACTGTTAGGTATACCGAACTTTTTGCCTTAAAACCCTTGACCCCTGCTGCTGTCTCCTGTACAAGTTAGTTATGCCTAACCGATAAGGAACAAAATCGGTGGGCACCGGAATAGTCTCTCCTTCTCTCTGGGCGGCCTGCTTCGCGGCAGGCCGCCATCTTTTTGCCCCGATCGCCCGAAGGGCACGGATCGACGGAGAAGCAGCCGGCAACGGCTTCTGCCCCTATCCCCCTCGCGCATGCCGCAAACGCAAAAAAGCCCGCACATGCCGCAACATGCACGGGCAATGATCATTGTTCAGGTTATCGTCGCGCCTCGCAGCGGCAAACCGGCGGATCGGCGCCCTTCGAGGCTTCGGCCTCCATGTCCTCGACCATCTTCTGCGCTGCAGGGCACGCTTCATTCGCCTTATGGCACGTCGAAGCGCATCCGCACGCCGAACAGGAAGAGCAACTGCATCCCTTCCCCTTGCCCTTTATGATCGACCGAAGGGCCAAGGCGACAGCCGATCCGAGCATTGCGACAACAACCACGGTTCCCAAGCTCATCGGAGCACTCCTTTCCGCGCCCGGCGGCGCCTCTCATCCAAGACCGCCGGGCATATCCATTCTACTGCTGCACGCAGCACGACTTTTGCTCCCTGCACCTTCCGTTGCCATTCGGACGGACGATAAGGAATATCGCTCCCGCAAGGACCGCAAGGGCAAGGACGCTCCACACGCTGAAGGACAGCTCGCCGGAAACCAAACCTGCCACCTGGTAGATGACCAGCGCCACGGCATAAGCCCAACCGCATTCGTAGCCGATTGCCGCCCAGAACCACTTCGCGTTGTTCATCTCGCGCCTGATCGCACCGATTGCCGCAAAACAGGGGGCGCAGAGCATGTTGAACGCCATGAAGGCATATGCCGCCGCCGCGGTATACGAAGCCTGCACGTTCGCATACCAACCCGCATCACCCGCGTAGAGGATGCCGAAGGTGGATACCACGTTCTCTTTCGCGATCAGGCCCGTGATGGTTGCGGCAGTCGCCTGCCAGTTGCCGAATCCCAAAGGCGCGAAGATCCATGAGACGGCACCGCCCGCAATCGCCAGCAGGGAATCCGCCTGGTCTTCGACCACCCCGAACGATCCGTTGGAGAAACCGTAGGTGGACACGAACCAGATGAGGATGGAAGCCAGCAGGATGATGGTGCCCGCCTTCTTGATGAAGGACCACCCGCGTTCCCACATGTTCCTCAGCAGGGATCCCGGAGTAGGCATATGGTATGCGGGGAGCTCCATCAGAAACGGCGCCGGCCTCCCTGCAAAGGGCTTGAGCTTTTTCAGGATGATGCCCGAAAGCAGCACGGACGCAATGCCCATGAAGTACACGCTCGGGGCAATCCACCACGCGCCCCCGAATACCGCACCCGAGATGAGCGCGATGATGGGAAGCTTCGCACCGCAAGGGATGAAGGTAGTGGTCATGACGGTCATCCTGCGGTCGTTCTCGCTCTCGATGGTTCGCGACGCCATGATTCCCGGAACCCCGCAGCCCGTGGAAACGAGCATGGGGATGAAGCTCTTGCCGGAAAGCCCGAAACGCCTGAACACGCGGTCCAAAATGAAGGCGATTCGCGCCATGTAGCCGCAGCCCTCCAGGATTGCCAGCAGGAAGAACAGCACGAGCATCTGGGGGACGAAGCCCAGTACCGCGCCGACACCCGCCACCACGCCATCGAGGATGCAGGCGCTCACGCGCTCATCGACGTTCGCCGCATCGAGCGCATTGCCGATGAGGACGGGTATGCCCAAAACCCAGGTCCCGTAATCCGAGGGATCGGGTTCGGCCACCTCGAGCGCTTCGGCGAAGGCGGCGGCATCCACCTCTACCAGCTCGTCCTCGCCGGTCTCTTCGTCGTAGGAGTCGTACTCCCCGACAACGCCGGCTTCTTGTGCCTGCACGAGGGCGGCATCCGATCCCTTCGCGTCATCGGGATCGATCTCGATGCCCTCCCGGGCCGCCGCGTCCGTGAAGGCCCCGATGGCATTCTGCGCGTCGTCGTACTCGGATTTCGCTTCCGCAAACGCCTCGGCGTCCCCCGAGACGAAGAAACCGTCGCCGAACAGGCCATCATTCACCCAGTCTGTCGCAGGCCCGCCAACCGCAGTGATAGACAGGAAATACACCAGGAACATGACGACCGCGAAGATCGGCAGCGCAAGCACCCTGTTGGTGACCACCTTGTCTATCTTGGCGGTCAGGGATTCCCCTGCATTCTTCGTGCGGGAAAGGCAGTCGGCAACGACGCCCTCGATGAAGGAATACCTTCCTTCCACGATGAGCGAGTCGGAAGCATCCCCGCAATGCCGCTCGACTTCCCCGATGATGCCTTCCACATCCAGGGAAATGCCCAATTCGCCGGCAATCAGGGAATCGCGCTCGAACAGTTTCACGGAGGCGAAGCGGCTCGCATCGTTCCCGGACACCTCGGCGATGCGCGCCCCGATGGACTCAAGCGCCCCTTCGATCTGCCGGGAGAAACGCACGGGGCATTCGGGGGACACCCCGCCATCGGCGGCCGCAAGCAGGGCCGAGACGGCTTCGTCGACACCGTCGCCCTTGAGCGCCGAGATGCCCAACACGGGGACGCCCATGCGCTCGGAGAGCTTATCCATATCGATTGCGATGCCGTCCTTTTCGAACTGGTCGGCCATGTTCACCGCAATCACCATGGGAATGCCCAGTTCGGCAACCTGGGTGGAAAGGTACAGGTTGCGCTCCAGATTGGTTCCGTCGACGATGTTCAGCACCGCACCGGGACGTTCCCTCATCAGATAATCCCTGGATACCGTTTCTTCCAAGGTGTAGGGGGAAAGCGAATAGATGCCCGGCAGGTCGACCACGGTCACCTCGGGTTTGCCTTTCAGCTTGCCCGTCTTCTTCTCGACGGTCACGCCCGGCCAATTGCCGATGTGCTGGTTTGCCCCGGTCAGGGCATTGAACAGCGTGCTCTTGCCGCAATTGGGGTTGCCCACCAGGGCGATATCGAAGTCCTTGGCAGCCATCTTCCGTTACCTCCTCCCCTGCAGCCCCGCATCGGACACCTCGACGCATTCGGCTTCCTCGCGGCGCAAGGTCAGCTCGCAACCCCTGACGCTCACTTCGATCGGATCGCCCAAGGGGGCAACCTTGCGGACCAGTACCGTGGCACCTTTGATGATGCCCATGTCCATGATGCGGCGCCGCACGGCGCCCCCGCCCGAAAGGCGCTCGACCTTGACGGTCTGCCCGGGTTTCACTGATGAGAGTGCGAACATTCAAACCCCGCTTTCTTCGTCAGCGCGCACGAAGGCAAGCCATCGGGGCAACCTCGATGGCTCGCATCGGATATCACGCGCACGAAACGATCAGACCACGATCAGGTCCCCCGAACGGAAATCGATCGCAAGGCTCGAACCCCTCGCCTCGACGATCATCCCGTCGGAAGTCCTCGCAAGGACCCTCACCTTCATCCCAGGGACGAACCCCAGCTCCGCGAGCCTCCTGCGCAGGCCATCTTCGCCGATGACCGCCCTGATGACGCGCTGCTGGCCCTGGGCCATTCCGCTGAGAAACATCGCCACCCCGCTCCTTTCGAGACGCTATCCGGAAAAGGTCCCTCGTGGTTTGGACTACCTAACTTTTGCTACTATTCCAGTTAGGCTTGCCTAAGTCAAGAAAAATGTTAGGTTTTCCTTACTTTCCTTCGCGACTACGCACGCCGCCTATAAGTTCGGGCATATGGCGCATAAAACCTGCAGGCGCATCGGCGGGCCCGCCCGGCGAGCGCTATACTGGGATGTCGAGTCTATCCGCTGTGAGAAAGGCAGATATGAGCAACCTCTACATCGACACCCGAGGCAAGGCGGGAGAACCCGTCTCCTTCACCACCGCAGTCGTCAACGGCCTGGCAGAAGGCGGCGGACTGTACGTTCCGCAATCCATCCCGCAGCTTTCCCTCGACCAGATCTGCGCCCTGGCGAAGCTGCCCTACGCACAGCGCGCGGCAAGCATCTACAAGGCCTTCGAAGTCGACCTGGACGACGAAACGGTCGACGATCTGATGGCCCAGGCCTATGGCCGGAACTTCGACGACGAAGAAATCTGCCCCATCGCCTCTTTGGGCAACGGCATGCACGTGCTCGAGCTGTGGCACGGCCCCACGAGCGCGTTCAAGGACATGGCGCTGCAGTGCCTGCCCCTGTATTTCAGCGCAAGCGCCCAGAAGCTCCGCGACGAAGGCGTCATCGATAACAAGTTCCTGATCCTGGTCGCAACCTCCGGCGACACCGGCAAGGCAGCCCTGGCAGGCTTCGCGGACAAGCCGGGCGTGGGTATCGCGGTCATGTTCCCCGACGGCGGCGTCAGCGACATCCAGCGCAAGCAGATGGTTACCCAGGAAGGCGAAAACGTCATGGTCTGGGCCGTCCGCGGTAACTTCGACGACTGCCAGACCGGCGCCAAGGCCGTCTTCAACGACGCCGAATTCAACGCCAAGCTGGCAGAAGAGAAGCAGATCGCCCTTTCCAGCGCCAACTCCATCAACTGGGGCAGGCTGCTCCCGCAGGTGGTCTACTACGTTTCCGCATACGGCAAGATGGTGGAAAGCGGCCAGATCCAGGCAGGCGATCCCATCGACGTCTGCGTCCCCACCGGCAACTTCGGCAACATCCTGGCTGCCTGGTACGCCAAGCAGATGGGCACCCCCATCGAGCGCCTGATCTGCGCAAGCAACGACAACCGCGTGCTGACCGACTTCATCAACACCGGCACCTACGACATCAGCGACCGCGAGTTCGTGCTCACCCCCAGCCCCTCCATGGACATCCTGGTCTCCTCCAATCTGGAAAGGCAGCTGTTCGAACTCACCGGACGCAACGCCCAGGCCATCGACGGCTGGATGCGCGACCTTTCCGCAGACCGCAAGTTCCGCGTCGACGAGGAAACCTTCGCCAAGATCCGCGCCGACTTCGCGAGCGACTCGGTCAACAGCGCCGACTGCCTGGCAACCGTGAAACGCGTCTTTGAAGAGCAGAACTACCTGATCGACCCCCATACCGCCGTCGCCTACGAAGTGGCAGAGCGCCTGCGCGGGGAAAACCCCGTGCTCGTGGCAAGCACCGCCCACTGGGCCAAGTTCGGCAGCAGCGTCTACCGCGCATTACACGGCATCGCAGGGTCCGACCCCCTGCCCGAAGACGTGCAGAAGCTCACCGGCTGCGAGCTGAACCGCCTGATCGCACGGGAAACCGGCGTCGACAACATCCCCGCCGGGCTGGCCGACCTTGACGAGAAGGCCGTCCGCTTCGAGCAGGTCATCGAACGCGAGACCGCAAGCATCGAATCCTCCGTCGAGGAATTCCTGGCATCCGTCAACCTGTAACATCCCGCAACACGGCACGGCGCACGTTTCCGCGTGCGCCGTTTTTTATCGAAAGCACTCCCATGCTCCCAGAAAACCTCGTACCCCAAGTCAAACTGGTGCTGTGCACCGATCCCGATAACTCCGGCTCCGCCTTCGGACCGGGGCTGGCTGCCCTCTGCAAGGGGGTAAGGGAAACCGGATCGCTCAATGCCGCAGCCAAGGGCATGGGGATGGCCTACAGCAAGGCCTGGAGGCTCATCAAGGGGGCGGAAGCGGAATTGGGCATCCAGCTGCTCATCCGCGATGGTGCGCGCGGGAGCACACTCACGCCCGAGGCCCTGCAGCTGATCGACACATACGACCTGCTGCGCGACCATCTCAGACAGGAAGCGGCGGCCTTCCTGGAACAAACCATCCGGAAAGACCGCCGCAGCTGATCGCCTTAGAGGGCGACAGAAAACGGGCCCGTGCCTTTCGCACGGGCCCGACGCATCCTATTACAGGGAAAGCGCCTTGCGCACCGCATGGGCCACGGCTATAGCCACCGCAAGCTTCACCGCGTCGATGATGATGAACGGGGCGATTGCCGCAGCGAACGCCGCCGCCATTCCCATCTGGGCGACGAATGCCAGCTGCACCCATCCGCACAGGTAGCAGACCCCCAGGAAAACGATTGCCGCCGCGATCTCGACGGGAACGGGCCTTTTTCCGCCCTTCTTATCGAAGACGGCCAGAAGCAGTGCCGCAACGATACCACCCAGGGCGAAACCCCAGATGAATCCGCCCGTAGGACCTGCCAAGGCGGCGAATCCCCCCTTCATGGAGGAAAAGACGGGCAGGCCGATCGCACCGATGAGCACGTAGAGGACGATGGTCGCCGCAGCCTCCCTGGGCTTCAGTGCCAGAAGGACGAAGGTCATGGCAAAGGTCTGCAAGGTAAATGGCACGGGACCGAAGGGCACCGTGATCCACGCGCAGACCGTGATGAGCGCGATACCCAAACCGCAGAAGGCGATGGACTTCGTGCGGCTTGCGCTTCCCGCCGTTTTCTTCATTTCCTGCTCGCTCACAAAAGACTCCTTTCATTCGTTGTTCGCATAACGAAATATAGAAGCCTGTCGGCCTATTGTAAACCCCTTATTTATTATGGTTTACATTTATTCTGGCGCCTGATCCCCCGACTATGCGAAGAAGCTGGTGAAGCGCGCCGGCTCGTACACCGCACAGCCGTCGTCATCGAAGCTGCGATGCACCTTCTCGTAGTCATACAGGAATTCCAGATAAGCCAGGCTCTGGCAAAGGCGCAGGGCATTGAGGTGTCCCGCACGGGAAGAGGCGTCGATGATCTCCGCCTCGCCCTTCATCTCGAGCACGAAGCCGCTCGCGGTCCTGTATCCGCGCATATCGCGCAGCGCCTGGAGCACCTGCTTCCCTTTCGAGTCGACTCCCGCGATCTGATCCTTGATCAGGCTCTGGATTTCCTCCTCGCCCTCGAAGAAGCCGTAATGGGACGTCGCCACCCACTCGAGCGGATAGGCCAACAGCCCGCTCCACGATTCCATGGCCGCGGCAACGTCGTGCCGGTCAAGCTCCCAGGCAAACACGGATGGGTTCTGGCACAGGCAGTCCCCCGAGAAGAGGAGCGTCTTGTCCTTGGAGATCAGGCCGTTCTGCCCCACGGCATGACCGGGAAGGGGCATGGTCTCGAAACGCATGTCGCCCACTGTCAGGAGGTCCCAATCCTCAACGGTGTCGGTCTGCCCCAGGGATTCCCACAAGCCCGCCTGCATGGCGCAGTATTCGGCGACGCCGAAGGGAAGGTCGTATCGGGCGCTTCCGAAGGCCCTTTCGCATTCTTGGGCATCCATGGACGCGAAACGGGCCGAAGCGCCGTTGATCGCACGCCCGATGCCCTGGGAGGCGAACCAGGCTGCCTCCCCCGCATGGTCGCAGTGGAGATGGGTCAGAAACAGGCGCGCCTGATCGGCGGATTCCGCGCATTGGTCGATAACCTGGGAAAACCAGGTCCTATCGGTCATCCCCAAGGGTCCGCAATCGACGAACAGCACCTGCTCCTGGTCGCATATGGCATACAGGCACACGTTCCCGCCGCCCGCATACGGATAATCCGGCACGCGATAGCGCGCATACGCCACCCCTTTGGGGGTGGGAACAAGCTCGTCCACGCGTCGGGCGCTCGCAAGCGCCAGAATATCTTGGAAATCCATCCCGATCCCTTCCTGCAAGTACTCGTTCCAGACGCCCTTGCCCGATAACTTCCCAACATCATTCGAAGAGGCGCGATACCCCGACTGCCCAGACCGAATCCACCCATCCGCACGGGTGTCCGGGCAACGCCTCGCACCCGAACGGTCGGCAGGGAACCTTCGCACGATGGCGGATAGCGCCCCTGCATAACGAAGCCCGGCCGCTCGAAGCGGCCGGGCGTGTGTTCGCGTTGTGTGCAAACGGTTCTTAGAGGGCGAATTCCTTTTCGCCATTGAAGACGGCCACCGCGTCGGCTACTTCGTAGTCTGCCAGGGTGATGGCAGAGATGGCCTTGGTCAGGCGGACGGCCTCATCCAGAGAGCGCATGTGAATGTTACGGCCGGTTGCATTGCCGCAAGCACCGCCGATGTGGATCTGATCGTACAGGCTGGACAGGAATGCCTCGGGGTCTGCCTTGGAGCCGCCGGCGCAAACCAGGCCGCAACGGCCGGCTGCCTGGGAGGCGATTGCCAGGTGCTCTGCAGAGCTTGCTTCCTCGGTTGCCCTGGGGGGGTTGACCTTGACGAAGTCGGCACCCAGGCACAAGGCTGCGCCCGCTGCGCCCGCGATGAGAGTGGGAGCCTTCTCATCTTCCACGGCCTTGCCGCGAGGATAGATCCACAGGACCACGATCAGGCCTGCTGCATGGGCTTCGGCGATCAGCTCGCCGGCTTCTGCCAGCATGGTGGATTCGTATTCGGAACCCAGGTAGATGGTGTAGCCCAGACCGACGATGTTAACGCCTGCTTCGCGCATGGCCAAAACGGCGTCCAGCTCGGACAGCTGGGGAGAATAAGGATCGTCCTGCTTGGTCTTGATCAGGTTGGTCTTGGAGTTCATCTTGACCAGGTAGTTGATCTGGGGATAGTCGGCCGCATACTGGGCGATCAGGCCACGCTGGCCTGCCAGAACGCCGCAGATACCCTGGCTGCCGATCTGGAACAGATGCTCGGGATCGTTATCGGAGGGATCGATGCCCTCACCGTAGAAGTCAGCGTTCAGGTGCTCCATCTTCTGGTCGCATGCGAACAGCATCAGACGGCCGGTGCCACGAGTGGCCTTCATGTAGTTTTCGATATAGGTCTCGCGGGCTTCGGGCATTACGTCTGCCGGTACCCTGACCTGATCGGGAGTAATGGTAGGCATTATTGTCTCCTCCTTATGGCAGTTAATAGACGCATTGTCCCATTCTAGCGGAAATGGGAAGAATGCAAGCTTTCGCAGTGAAAACGCACCGAAAGACGGCAGGAGCCGCCTTTCAAGCGCACTAGAACCATTCTTTCTTGTTCTGCACGTAGGCTCTATCGAAAGAAACCTGGCCCATGGCCAGATAGATGATCCCCTCGATCAGGGCGATGACGCCCATCACCATACCCGCAAGGCCCAAGGAGAAGATGGACCCGACGACAGTGACCGCAAGCATGATGATGCCCGTCGAGTTGTATCCCAAATAGAACTTATGGATTCCGAAGCATCCCAGGAAAATCGCAAGCAATCCGGCCACGATGTGGCTTTTCCCGATTATCCCCGTCTGAAGGATACGCTTGCCTGAAAAGGCATACGGATAGGCCCCCTTGCGAAAGCCGGTGGAAGAGGAACGGTATGCGTTGAAGAACCGCTCCTGGGACCCCCAGTAGGAACCGTCCCCATCGCCTTCCCGATCCCCTGGATCAACCGCGAAGAAACGGTCATCGCACTGCAACTGCGAGCGCTGGGACGATTCCGGGCGGACCTTATCCCCAAGCAGATAGGAAGGGTAACCTCCCCAGTACCCCTTATCTTCATTATCGGCAGCCATCTTCACCTCCCACCTTCGCCAATGAGACGATGATATCCCAGTCTCCAAGTAGCATTTCGGTCTGTTTGCCCTCGGTTACCTATTGTTTCCATGGCGATGAAGGGCGTCCATGATCCTGTCTTTGAACAAGATGCCCACGATACCCAGCACCGCCAAGACACCGAAGATGATGGCGCTCTGCACGATATTGCCGCTCAGCAGGCCTGATGCCGCATGCGTGGACATGAAGATGCCCGGTAGGCGTGCGATCATCGCAACTCCCAGGTATTCCTTTTTCGGCATGGAAGTCAATGGAACCAGATAGGTGAACACGTCTTTCGGCAACCCGGGAATCAAGAAGAGCACGAAGACGACAGCGGTGAGCTTGCCGCTCTGCTCGAACTTCCGGAAACTGTTCAGGTACTTGGTCGGGACGATGGATTCGACGAAGGGCTGTCCCAACCTATGGACCAATTCGTAGACGAACCACATGGAAAGGAAGCAGCCGAGCACGATGATGGCGGTTCCCAACCAAGGCCCGTACATCATGCCGGCAACAACCTGCACCACCTCGCCTGGGATAAAGGCAACCACGACCTGCACTATTTCCAACAACAGCAGAATCAGGGCACCCGCAGGTCCCGCGCTCTTCACGTCCGCAACAAGATTCGCACGCCCTTCCGCAGTGAACAGGTCGCCGAAATACAGGTAGAACAGGTACACCGCCCCCACCATCATCGCCAGGATGACGATGAGGCCTATCGCCCTGATGAGGACGGGCATGGAGACGGAAACCCCGAAGATCCTCACATTGCGCTGATCGAGTTCTTCGCGGACAGCATCCCGCTTATCGCGGACGGCCTCAATCTTTCTTTTTCTTCGGGTCATCCGCAACCGCCTTCTTGTACTCGCTCTTGAATGCCGAAAACATGCCCTTGCTCCTGGAAAGCTGCCTTCCCAGGGCAAAAGCCCCCTTGCCCACGGCCTGTTCGGTCGCCTTCGCCGCTGCCGAGACCTTCGGTTTCGCGGCAGCCTTCGCACGGTGCGCCTTCTCGGTGGCCACAGCGGCGGTTTTGCCCGCCTTTTCCGCAAAGCCCCCTTCGCTCTCCAGCGTCAGGGCCTTGTTCGAAACCACGATGGCGCCGCAAACGTCGTATTCCCCGTCGCCTTCGCCTGCGGTGATATTCAGCTGGTCGCCTACTCCCACCCTGAAGCCCGAAATCAGTTTCCGGGGAATAGTGGAAGTGCCGAGCAGCGCCTTCGCAGTCGCACCTTTTCCGGGGACGATGCCTTCAACCCTTCCATTGGATGCATCGACCAGGACATCGTCCACGATGCCTATTTCGCTGCCGTTTTCCGTCAGCACGGGCATACCCTGCCAGATCACGCAGGAATCCAGATCCAATCCGAGGCGACGGCATGCAGCCTGCCCCGCAAAGTCATCGCCCTCCTTCAAATAGACGCCATCGTCCCGGACGGAAAAGCCGTCGATGGCAACGAAGCAATCCTTGCGATGGAACATCAGGGCGACATCGGGCCGCTTGAGCAAAAAACCGACGCAGCTTCGCTTCGCAGGATGGAAAACGAGGCAATGGACCTTCCCCATGACCTTGTTCTTTTCCCCTTGGCGCACACGCAGACCCGTCAGTTCCTTGGCGCTGAGCAGCGGCTTTCCCTCTCGGCTTTGCGCAACGATCTCTCCAGGCATGGCATCCCCTCGGAATGAAAAAGGGGCCCGGAACCCAGGCCCCCGAAATCAGTTCGATTTACTTTTCTTCTGCTTCTTCAGCGGATTCGATGGCTTCGCCTTCGGCTTCTTCCAGCTCTTCTTCGAGCTCGACGGGATCGGCGTCGATTACTTCTTCTGCTGCCGTGTTGGCTTCTTCGGCGTTCTTGGCAACCTGGGCGGCGATGCGCTGGCGTGCAGCCTCGATCTTTGCCCTCAGGTCGTCGTTGCGTTCCTCGAAAACGGGCTTGGCATTATCGCGTACGTCGGACATACGTGCCTGGGCGGTGCTCACGGCGTCCCTGGCACCCGCGGCGGCGCTGGAATATGCCTGATGGGCATTTGCGCTCACGGAGTCGTATGCCTGGCGGATGTTGGAAGCAGCGGATTCGTATGCGGCCTTGCCCTGCTCGGCAACGTTACCGTAGATCTCGCGACCGCGAACCTGGGCCTCGCTGCCATAATGGCGGGCGGAACCCCAGGCATCGTTTGCCTTGTCGGCAACCAGTGCGCGGGTTTCATCGCCGGTACGGGGCGCATAGAGCAATGCGGCAACTGCGCCTACCAGGCCGCCGGCGAGAAATGCGGTGAACTTACCTTTCATGATTGCCTCCTATCAGCATTCATTCCGAAGCATGGAAGCGGCAGGATAGGACCGCGGCCATGCGTGACATCGTGCGTTTATTATTGCATTCGCGCACGTGAAACGCACCCCTGGTTTACAAGACGTTAGAAATTCGCAATAGGCGCCACATTATTCGTACTGGCCGACCAGGGCATCCAATACCGCGGGCATGGAAAGGCCGGCAGCCGCGCATGCTGCTTGGAATTCGCGGTCCTGCGCCATGGAAGGATGGGTCTGGATACCCAGGATACGCGCCTGGCCGCCATCCCACGCCATATCGATCACGCCGTAGTCCCTCATCCCGAACGCCTGGTAGGCTTCCAGCGCGGCGCGCTCGATTTCGAAGATGATCGCCTGGGCGTCGCTTTCGCTGGGAGACAGGGAATCCAGGCGCACCGGCGCGCTGAACCGGACGGCATCGCCTTCGCAACTCACCTCGACCAAGGGGAGCGTATAGGCATCCCAACCGCTCCCGAGCACGCAGGCCCTCAGCTCGACCCCTTCGACCCACTGGCGCACGACGGCTTCGGGACATACCTCCAAAGCCCCTTCGAGCGCGCTGCGCAGGGATTCCACATCGTCCGCCCGCTTGGCGGAACCTCCCCTTGCCGGCTTCACGCACAAGGGGAAGCCCAGCGCCCTATCGGCGATACGGTCGAGGAAGCCGTCAAGCCCCCACTGCATGAAAGCAGGACGGGAAATGCAGATTCCCGCAAGCCACGACGCCGTGATATCCGCGCCGAAGGACATACGGAAGGCATCCATCACGCCCGGGAGCAGGCTGCCGTCGTTGGCAAGCCGGCAGGCATGTTCGTCCGAACCCACGCAGACCGCATCGAAAAGCCCCGCCAGCACCCTGGCATCGCCGTCATACGAACGGCCGTCCTCGATGGCGTCGAACACCGCATCGGGGCTCCAGGTTGCCAGCTGCGACGCAGCATCGCCTTCCAGGGGAACGAGGCGGACATCGTGGCCGGCCTCCTTAAGGGCACTTGCCGCCGCCTCGGCACTCGAGCGAGAACCCTCGGAGCCTCCAAGCACTGCTACCTTCATTACGAGATCACCTCTTCTTCAAGGAAGCGGACCGCGCGCTTGAACGCGCGCAGCACCGCAAGGTCGTCTTTCATGGAAATCTGGATGGTGGCGAAACCCGCCTCTCGATCGGTCCACCGGCTGGTCCCCTGGAAGGAATCCGAAGGGCCCGCCGCCTCTTCCACCAAAAAGTCGATGATGCAATGCTCGAGCAGATGCGGCATGGACGTGCATCCCATAACCGCACGGAAGCGGTTGCCCTTCGGGTTCACGCAGGCATGCTCCGGCAGGTTGGGACGCAGGGCGGCCGCCCTGGCGGCGATCGCGCCGTCGGTCAGGCGGAAACGCTCTTCCGGAAAGCAGACGTTGAAGACCATGCGGTCGGAAAGGACGCGGATCGCCCGGACCTCAAGCAAAGACATCGCCCTCTACCGGCTTTCGATCGCACTAATAGTAGACGCCGTCGTCGGCAGCGGGGGGATAGTACGGGTTGTTGCCATACATGTCGTAATAGTAGTTGCCCGCAAGATCGTAATAGAGCATCTGCGAGGCGTCGTAGTAATAACGCGCTCCGGTTTCCTCGTCCACGTACGCGGCACCATCGTCGTATTCATCGGTTTCGCTACCATCTTCGCTGTCGGAAGACCCGTCTTCGTTTTCGGAGTCGCTATCCCCGTCTTCGGAATCGCCGCTGTCAGAAGATCCGCTTTGCTGCTTCTTCTTTTCGGCCTCTTTCCTTTCGGCTTCTTCCTTTTCCTCGGCAGTCTCGATCTTCGGGCGCTTGTAATCGAAGTAACCGTCCACCCAGGTACCGCCGCTCCAGATGTCCTCGTCCTCGCGGATTTCCTCGGTGTCCTTCGGTTCTGCCTTGGTGTCGTTCGACAGCTTGGAAAGCTTGCTCACTCCCTGGGGGACGTCCCTGTCCGCAAGCACCTTGTCTTCCTTCAGGTGCATCGCGACCAGCCAGTCGGTTTCCCCGGATTCGTCGATGATCAGGTAGTGCCTATCGGGGCTGAACCTATACGCAGCGGTCATGGAGTCGTCGCCGAAGGAATAGGTGATGGTCTTATCGTGGGTGTCGAGGGTGTAGCCGTAGGATACGTTGTCGGCGATCTTGATCTTGTTCTCGGTGATGACCACGGTCCTTTCGGCGTTGGTCATCTTCCACTCTCCCTGGATATCCTGGGAATCGTCGTAGCGGTACCAGCGGTCCCATGCGAATGCGCCGCCCGCTGCGGCGACGGAAAGGACCACCAGGAGAACCGCGCAAATCGCGATCCGAAACGGCGTGAAGATACGCTTTCCCTTGCGGAGGACCTTTGCCTTCGCATCCTTGAAATGCGCGTACGGACGCTCGGAAGGGGACTTCTTGCCCTCGCGGACCACAACCCCGCCATCGCGCGTGCTCCCGTCCCGGGTGCCTTCGGCATCCTCCTTGGATTCCGGCGCCGCCTGCTTGCCGTCAGCGGTGGCGCCTTCGGCATCGGGGGCTTCGCCCTGCCCTTCGCTTGCAGCTTCCTCCTTGGCTGCTTTCTCTTGCCCGCCCTGCCCGGGATCTGCCTGGGCGGCCTTCTTGAGCTGCTCCAGCTCGGAGGATTCCACAACGCGCACCTTCACGAAGCCCATGGTCTTCAGGGCATCGGTGGGGATGACCACTTCGGGGATGAGCTGCTCGAGCATATTCGTGCGGGGGCCCCGCTTGGGCTTCGCCAGACGAGGGGGCCTTTGCCCCAGGGCGGTCGCAACCGAAGAGGTTCCCTTCGGGGGAAGGGTGGCGCTGCGCTCGTCGCGCGCAATCACTTCCGCCAGATCGGCGATTTCTTCCGCCTCGCCCTCGAACGGCTCGTCCGATTCGGAAGGGCAGGCAATATCCTGAACGGCATCGCCGGAAGCGGCGCCTTGCGCCCCGAGTGCGTCCTGCTGCCTGCCGGCTTCGCCGGCTGGGATCGCGGCGGGCTCTATCTCGCCGGTTTTCTCACAATGCAAGGCAGCCCCCGCATCGGCTGCAGGGGCTTCTTTGCTGCTATCAAGGGACGCGACCGGGCTTTCAGGTGCGTCGATACCGCCCGTGACGGCCTTGCCATCCGGGGTTTCGGCGTATTTCTTCCGATTATCCTGAGACACTGTTCCTTGTTTTTCTTCCGACTCGATTACAGGGCGCGCAGGGCGCTGCCGCGCTATGATGCGGCCGGCAAGAAGATGCCGGCCGCGGATGCGCTTGCTTGGAAACGATGGGGCGCCTTATCGACGGGGCTCGATCACCTTGACGCCGCCCATATAGGGAACCAGGACGTCGGGAACGGTGATGGTTCCGTCTTCGTTCTGGTAATTCTCGATGATTGCCGCCATGGTACGGCCCACGGCCAGACCCGAACCGTTCAGAGTATACAGGTAACGGGAACCCTTGAATTCCTTGGGGTCGCGATAGCGGATGTTCGCGCGGCGGGCCTGGAAATCGCCGCAGCAGCTGCAGGAGCTGATTTCCTTGTAGGCGTTGTAGCTGGGCAGCCACACTTCCAGGTCGTAGGTCTTGGCTGCGGAGAAGCCCATGTCGCCGGTGCACAGGGTGATGACGCGATAGGGCAGGTTCAGCTTCTGCAGGATCAGCTCCGCTTCCTCGGTCATGCTCTCCAGCTCGTCATAGGCCTGCTCGGGCTTGGCGAACTTGACCATTTCCACCTTGTCGAACTGATGCAGGCGAATCAGGCCGCGGGTGTCGCGGCCGGCGGAACCGGCTTCCTCGCGGAAGCAGTTGGTGAACGCGGTGTAACGCAGGGGCAGGTCGTCGCCGTCGATGACTTCGCCTGCATGCAGGTTGGTCATGGGAACCTCTGCGGTGGGAATGAGGTAATAGCCTTCATCCTTGGTCTTGAACAGGTCTTCCTCGAACTTGGGCAGCTGGCCGGTACCGGTCATGGTCTCGCGGTTGACCAGGGAGGGCAGCCACCATTCGGTGAAGCCGTTTTCGGTGTGGGTGTCGGCCATGAAGTTGATGATGGCGCGCTCGAGCCTTGCGCCCAGGCCGCCCAGGACCACGAAGCGGCTACCGGAAAGCTTGACGCCGCGCTCGGAATCGATGATTCCCAGATCGGCACCCAGCTCCCAATGGGCCTTGCTCTCGAAATCGAAGGTGCGGGGGGTACCCCAACGGCGCACTTCCACATTCTCGTCTTCGTCGGCACCCACGGGAACGGACTCGTGGGGGATGTTGGGAGTGCACATCATGATCTGGTGCAGGGCCTCTTCGGCTTCCTCGCGCCTTGCGCTGATGCCTTCCAGCTGCTCGTTGATCTGGCGGACCTGCTCCTTGGCCTGCTCGGCCTCTTCCTTCTTACCGTCCCTCATCATCGCGCCGATTTCCTTGGACAGGGAATTGCGCTGGGCCTGCAGCGCCTCCTCTTCGACGATGGCGCTGCGACGGGCTTCGTCCAGTTCGGCGAAACGGTCGGCGTCCCAGGGGAAGTTGCGGTTCGCCATCGCGGTTGCGACGGCCTCCTGGTTTTCACGGACGAAACGAATGTCCAGCATTGGGAACCTCCTGCATTATCCTTCGATCGGGGCCGCGCAGGCGACCTGCCGATTGCTTCAAAGCTATTCCAACCTTGCATTATCCGCGATAGTATACACTTCCGTAAACACTACCCAAGAAAACCACGGGAGAGGCACGTATGGACCTGCAGGGCGCCTATCATTTCCTTTTCGAGACCTTCCAGGGTATCGGCATATTGTTCCTCATCGCCATCGTGGTCTGCCTGATCGCATGCGTCGTCATGGAGCGCAGGACCCGCAAGCGCTTCAAGAACCATGCGCCCGTGCAGGGCGACTGGGATTTCCCCGACGAAGACGAATAACCCCCGTAAAGCACCCGGTTAGGACGCGCCCGCTCCGGCCTTTGCGCCCTCCATTATCGCGGCGGCAAGATCGTGCGCCGCCTCCTGCGCCTGCTCGATGCCCACGCTCGTCAGGTTGATCACGAAGCGGAGCGCATCCTGGGCATCCTGTGCATCCCCATCCACCCGAAAGCCCTGCAGCGGGAGCACGGCTATCCCCTGTTCCCCGATTGCTTCCTGCACCGCTCGGGCCGTATCGCCCGCTTTGCACCCCTGCCCGGGCATGCGGTACTCCAAGATGAAGTGCAATCCCGAATCGAGCGCTGCAACCGAAAAACCCTCATAGGACCTGAAGGCGTCTACAAGCAGCGCCTGGACCTTGCGATAATGGCCACGCAACCTGTTCACATGCCGCTCGTAAAGCCCTTCGCGCATGAAGCGCGCAAGGGCGAGCTGGTCGAGGGCGCTCACGGTGTTCGCGTAGAAGCCCAGCCTGTCCCGGAATTCCCGCGCGAGCTGCGCAGGCAGCACCATGTATCCGAAACGGAACGCCGGGCCCAAGCTGCGCGTGAAGGTGTTCGCGTAGATGACCCTCCCCGCCGAATCGATGCTCTGCAGGGCCGGGATGGGCCTGCCCGCAAGCCTGAACTCGCAGTCGTAATCGTCTTCGATGACGTAGCGCCCGGGGCGCTCGGAAGCCCAATCCAGCACCTCGCGGCGGCGCGCGGCGGACATGACCGTACCCGTGGGGTACTGATGCGAGGGCATGCAATGCAGCACCTGGGCGCCGCTTTCGCGCAGACGGTCCACCCTCACCCCCGAAGCGTCGAGGGGGATGTGGCGCACTGCCACGTCGTTCGCCTCGTAAATACTGGTCAGACGGGGGTATCCGGGATCTTCCACGGCGATGGCCCCGCTCCTGCCCAGCAGCTGCAAGAGCAGCTGGTAGAGCACCTGGGCGCCGGCACCCACCACTACCTGGTCCGGATCGACCGTCATGCCCCGAAAGCCCTGCAGGTAGTCGGCGATCGCGGACCTGAGCTCGATGGACCCCTGCGCGCGGGATGCGTCGATCAGGCTCGCCTCGCTTTCGCGGCTGAGGACCTGCCGCATGGTCTTCGCCCATAGGCTGTACGGGAACACCCCCGCCACGGGACGCGCGCCGGTGAAGTCGTAGCGCACGGGATGCCCTTCGGGTTCGGCGGAAGCCCCGGGCGAATCATTCCCCTGCGCCCGCCGGGGCGCGCACCGCAAACCCGCATCTTGCCCCGACGCCCCGGCCCGGGCGTCTCCTTCAAGCACCCCGCCCAAGCCCAGATCCTGGGCGAAGTAGCCCCTGCGCTGCTGGGAGAACACGTATCCTTCGGCAATGAGCTGGGAATACGCCCCCTCCACGGTGATAAGGCTCACGCCTAGGTGGCGTGCGAGCACGCGCTTGGAAGGCAGTTTTTGCAAGGGCTTGATGGCACCCGACTCGATATCGGCGCGGATGGATTCATACAGGAATTCGTACAGGCTCTTGTCGCCGCGGCTGTTCAGATCGTATGTGAGCATGAACGGAAGGCACCCCCAAAGCCCGGATATCTGGACTTATCTTTTTTCCCGAATTTGGTCATACTAGCATGCCAGATAGCACCGTATCGTGAGAGCCCACGATGAATCTATCGCACCAGAATACAAGGAAAGAGGGACCATGACCGCTTCAACCCCCTTGTTCGAGCGCAAAGGCGCATACATCCCCCGCATCGCCGCAGTCCACGACCTCTGCGGATACGGCAAATGCTCCCTGGGCGTCGCCATCCCCGTCCTGTCCGCAGGCGGAAACGACGTCTGCCCCGTACCGACCGGGCTATTCAGCAACCACACCGCCTTCCCCACTTGGCATATGCATGACACCACCGAGATGCTCGACGGCTATCTGCAGGCATGGAAGGACGTGAACATTGATATCGATGCCGTTTACTCCGGCTTTCTGGGCGCACCCGAGCAGTGTGATAGCATCCGCCAGCTGTGGAACGACTACCCGAACGCCCTGCGCGTCGTCGACCCCGCGATGGCAGACCACGGCAAGGTCTACCCCACCTACACCCCTGAGCTATGCCAGGCCATGGCCGGCCTCGCATCGGGCTGCGACGTGCTGACCCCCAATCTCACCGAAGCCGCCATCATCCTGGACGAGGACTGGCATGGACAGAATATCTCCGAAGACGAGGCGAGGCGCATCATCGAAGCCCTGCTGGAAAAGGGCGCCAAGAACGTCATCCTGAAGGGGATCGACCGCGGTGACGGGATCATCCGCAACTACGTCCAGGGCGAGCAGAACGAATTCGCGGAAACCCGCAACGAGCTCCTGCCCTACATGCTCCACGGAACCGGCGACCTGTACGCATCCTGCCTGCTCGCAGCCATCATGGCGGGTAAGACGCTGCTCGACGCCGCCCAGTTCGCAAGCGACTTCGTCGCCGAGGCCATGGTGCTCACCAACGAGCAGCCCGACTTCCGCAACCGCGGGGTCAGCTTCGAACCTCTCCTGGGAAAGATCGCGGGACTGCTTTCGGCATAGGAGCACGAAGGCGAAGCCCCGCAGGGGAAACGATAAGGATATCCCATCGATGGGCGTCGGCGCAGGTCGGCGCCCATCTTGCATTCGGGAAGATGCAAAGGCCCGAACGGCGCGGCAGGCGCCGTATGCCGCCATACGGCGAAAGCGCGCAGGGAACGGGTGCGGGAACGTTGCCCGAACGGCGCGATCAGCCCCTGTGCGGACGGGCGATGCAGTACGCGAAGGAAATGGCCACCACGGAAACGAAGACCAGGATCTCGCTGATGGGCGGGACGAACACCGCGCCAGCGCTTGAAAGGTACATGTTCGCCACGGAACCCGCAGCCAGAAGGGCGGCACCCGCCACCAGGCCCAGGCTGCGGCGGACCATTCCGCCCTCGCCGCTGAAAAGGGCAACCACCCCGGTTGCCAGAAGCCAGCTTGCCGCAGTGATCCAGAAACCGGGCTGCACGACCATGCTGAAAAGCACCTGGTCGCTTCCGTTGAAACGCGAGGCAGCCGATGGGAAGACGGTGAGGATATCCCATCCGGCAATCTGCTGCGATGACAAGGTCGCAAGAACCACGGCAAGGCACAGGGATGCCGCCGTATTGCCAAGGGCTTGCTTCACGTTCAGGTTCAATCCCCCGGCAAGCGGGGATACCGCAGCGCATCCGAAGGAGCCCAGGGAAGCGGGGGCCGTCATAATGGCAGCTTCGTCGATTCCCCTCCTTCCCAGCATCACCCACCAGGCGATGGCGGGAACGGCCGCAAGCACCGCGCAGAAATACGACGCCTGGGAGGCGAATGCCGCCGCAAGGGCGACCATGCACAGCAGGGCACCCAGATGGGGAAGCGCATAACCTGCCACGCACAAAACCGCCAGCGCGATGGGCAGGGCGAACACGGGAAGGCCCTCGAGCCACAGATTCCCCTCGAACGCCAGATACGCCAGCAGGCCGCACGATACGGCCCCAAGGATGCGGATGAAGGTATCGGAGCTCAGCAGCTTGCCCGCCCTTCCCACGCTCGCAAGCCCGGGAATCTTTCCACCGCGCGATGCCATGACAGCTTCCTCCTCTTCTTCGCCTTCCCTGCAATCGTCTTTCGCCTCGCCGACCAGATGGGCAAGCTGGCGGGTCCCCCTGCGGATATTCCCCAGAAAGGGCTGCAGCTCCTCCGCGAAATCGGCCACCGAATCGTAGCGCTCCCCCTTTTCGGGATCGAGCGCATAGAAGATCACCTCGTCGGCTTCCTCATCCAGCTCGGGGCGGCAGATAGAGGGCAGCAGGATATCCGCCTGCTCGATCGCCGCCTGCGCAGCAACCAGATCATCCGCCAGGAAGGGATTGTGCCCCGTGAGCATTTCGTAGACAACCGAAGCCAGCGCCCATTCGTCGCAACGCGCATCGAGCGGCTCCAAGCGCATCTGCTCGAGCGGCATGTAGCCGATGGTTCCACCCGTCGCCTTGGAAAAGCCCGACGAGCCGGAAAGCTCGGCAAGGCCGAAGTCCGTCACCTTCACCTCGCCCTGATGGTTGATCAGGATGTTGCCTGGTTTGATGTCCAGGTGGAGCACCTGATTGGCATGGGCGACATCGAGCGCATGGGCCACGCCTGCAAACACCGCTGCAACCACATCCAAGGTGATGTAGTCCTGGAATTCGGCAAGCAGGTCCGCCAGGGTGATACCATCCACATATTCCATGATGAAGTAAGCGAAGCCGTCTTTCACGCCGAAGTCCAGCACGCCAGCGATATTGGGGTCCTGGAACATCGCGGCGGTCCTGGCCTCGGCAAGTCCCGGGATGCGGTCCAAGTCGTAGGCAGACACATCATCTGCGCCCTCCACCATCGCGGCGGTCTCCTCGTCGAGCTTCAAGCTCTTGATCGCGACACGACGCTGCAGCCTGGTGTCCCAGGCCAAGGATACTTCTGCGAAACCGCCCGAGCCGATCCGGCTGACCGGCCGATAGCGCCCGAGGATGAGCTTTTCGGGCATATGCGTCCTCCCATTGGCATGACTGCACGAACAAGGTGCGTACTTCGTTTCCGGGAAGGCTTGCGCCAACCTCGTCCATAGTAGCCGCTGCATGCACCGCCACGCGAGCCGCAAGCGAAATTTGTTGGAAAGGCGAAATATTTTCCGGTTCGTACTTGCAAATACCCAAGAATACGAGTAGTATTCATCCTTGCCTGCTTACGGAAGTAAGCAAAGCCCATGCGGGCGTGGCGGAATTGGCAGACGCGCTAGCTTCAGGTGCTAGTGGGCTTCGGCCCGTGAAGGTTCAAGTCCTTTCGCCCGCACCATCGACGCACCATCGAAATGACAGGCACCCTTCGGGGTGCCTTTTTGCATCTCAAGCACCCGAACCGATGCGGCATCACCGACATGCGGTAAAAAGCAGGCAGCCCCCGGCACTGGGGGCTGCTTTCATGAGACGAGGCCTTACGGATGTGAGGGGATCATCCGATTGCCGTCTACGAGATGAATCCGAATACGTACAGGAAGACGATGACCATCATGAGCGGGCAGATGACAACGACATCGAACTTCTCGATCTTGCTCATAGGTTTGAGCTCGCCGTCGTTGGTCATCTCCTTCTCGTATCTCACGAACTTCCACGCCTTCCATATGAACATCGCCTCGAACACGACGCCCAAGGGCAGCAGGATGTACGCCGTGAAGCAATCGATCCAGTCATACAGGCCGTAGTGCTCCAAACCCTGGAAGTTGGGCCAGGGCAGGTTGATGATCTCGGACAAGGGGCCGAAACCCAGGGATACGAAGATGTTGCCGACAAGGATGATCAGGGCGACGACCGCGACGCCCTTCTTGCGGCCCAGGCCCAGCTCCTGCTCGAACACGCGCATGGGGATCTCGAAGAAGGTGAACAGGGACGAGATGACCGCGAACAGCAGCGCCACGAAGAAGAAGGAGCCGATGACGCGGCCGCCGGGCAAGGTTCCGAATACGCCGGTCATGATCTCGAAGACCAGACGGGGACCCGCCTGGAAGTCGGTACCCGAAGCGAAGGCGGAGGGAATAACCACGAAGCCCGCCAGGATGGCGACGAACACGTCGCATGCGACGATCATGGCCGAGTCAGCCTTGATGTTATTGGACTTGGGGACATTCGCGCCCAGGGTGGTGAAGATGCCCCAGCCGATGCCGACCGAGAACAGGGTCTGGGTTGCGCAGGCAGCGAAGGTGGTGAACGTAAAGTTGCTGAAGTCGGGGATGAAGTAGAACTTCAGGCCTTCGACAGCGCCATCGATGACGAACAGGGCCCAGATGCCGCAGCCGATCAGGAAGATGACCAGGCAGGGCATGATGACCTTGACGGCCTTCTCCACGATGTTGGTGATGCCGAACAAAAGCATGACCGACACGCCAGCCAGCAGGATGAAAGCCCAGATGATAGGCTCGACGGGGCTGGTGGTGAACGCCGTGAAATAGGACAGCGCATCAGGCTCGAAGCTTCCGCTCACGATGAAGGTGACTGCATACTTCAGCACCCAACCGCCGACGACCACGTAGAAGAAGTTGATCAGCATGGTGCAGATGGTGGCCACCCAGCCGATGAAGCCGGTCTTGGGAACAAGGCGCTTATAGCAGCCGACGGTGTCGCCGCGGCCCGCGCGGCCGATCGCCGTCTCGATCTTCACCATAGGATATGCCAACAGGATGGCGCACACGATGAAACCGATCATGAACGCGCCGCCGCCGTTGTTGTAGGCCAGGTAGGGGAACTTCCAGATGTTACCCAAGCCTACCGCTGCGCCTGCGGCAACCATGATGTAACCGAATCTGGATCCCCATTGCTTGGTTTCTTGCTGGGTTTCGATCTCATTACTCATTACAGATACTCTCATCCTTTCAATAGAAAACCGAACGTCTTCCCTGAAGGAAAGAGAAACACGACACACTTCTGCCCTACTTGCGTTTCCCTCTCCCCCTCCCCAGGAGATGACGAGCAGAGACTAACACCTCTATCAATATTTTTTTGCGCTTTTTCGATAAAAGTACGGCTTATTTTGCTTTATTCCATCATTGATTATTACCATGAATCGAAAGCACTTTTCTTATTAATAAGAGCGATAGAATTGCAAAAGAATAACGAATAGTAAAAGGGTTTCATGATAGGAAATAACTAGAGACAATTAATCGCTATTATCGTTTCTTATTACTTTCCAAGGCTTTAACCTGGGCTTTTGCTGTCATTAGTTTTATTTGGACAGCAGCAATCAGCTGATAGACCTTAAGGATTATCCAGAATATTTGCGGTATTTCGACGTCTTGTCGATACATTATCCTATTCAATTGCCATCGTATGTTTCAATCATTATTTCTTGCTATACCTAAAGGCTGGCGTCGATAAGAACAGGGTGCTCTCGAATTCCGAATCAAATACCATTTTGCATTACTCTTTTATATATTTATTCGTTATTTACATGATTCGCAGCAGCCTAATCCGAGTATTTATGAGACGGGTTTATCATTTCAAATACCCTTTCCACGCCTCCCGAACGAATCCCGTCCTTCCTACGCAAGCCAGAATCGCCATGGAATGCGATCCCCCCGTACTTGCCACCAATCCCCGCTCGCTTTTGCCGCGAGCAACACGGGAGCGCCCCCGGTCGATGCCGGGGGCGCTCCTATTTGCGGCTGTCTCGGGTGCGAGGGGGAGGGGGGGGAATGGAGCCCGAAGCCGTCTACGAGATGAATCCGAATACGTACAAGAAGACGATAACCATCATGAGCGGGCAGATGACCACGATGTCGAACTTCTCGAGCTTGCTCAAAGGCTTGAGCTCGCCGTCGTTGGTCATCTCCTTCTCATACTTGATGAACTTCCAGCCCTTCCAGATGAAGAAGGCCTCGAACACGACGCCCAAGGG
>SFII01000078.1 GCA_004555335.1 Coriobacteriaceae bacterium
ATCGGAAAGCCCCGCGAAGACGGCTTCCATGACGTTATGACGGTCATGCACGCGCTGTCCATGCATGACACGCTGCAGATGTGCCTGGTCGAATCCGGCGAGCACGTGCAGATCATGGAAGAGAACGACCCCGCCCAGCCGCTGCGCCAGGCGATCGTGAAGGTGGAGGAAGGCCAGGGCCTGCAGGTGGTCGTGCGCAATCTGTGGTTCAACGCCATCGAGCCTATGGATATCCCGTCTGAAGACAACCTTGCATGCAAGGCGGTGCGCAACCTGGCCGAAGAGCTGGGCCGCACGCAGGATGAGACCATCCGCATCGTGATCGAGAAGCATATCCCGTACCAGGCGGGCCTGGGCGGCGGTTCTTCCGACGCGGCGGCGGCTATCTTAGGTGCCGCCAACATGTGGGGCGTGCCGGCAGAAGACCCGGCCGTTGACCGTGCGGCCCGCAGGACGGGTGCCGATGTGAGCTTCTTCATCCACGGCGGCTGCGCCCTCATGACCGACCGTGGCGACTGCTTTGCGGGAAGCCTGCAGCCGCGGCGCGATTCGGTGGTCGTTGTCAAGCCGGAGGGCGGGGTGTCCACGGGTGCCGCCTACAGGCTGTTCGACGAAGCGCCCGACTACTTCACCCAAGGGGATTTCGATGCCATCAGGGCGGCCGGCCATGCCGAAGAGGTGCGTTTGGGCAACAACCTGCAGAAGCCCGCGCAAAAGCTTCTGCCCATCATCTCCGATGCGGTGGAATTCGTGCGTGCCAGCGAAGGTGTGCGCGATGTCCTGCTGTGCGGAAGCGGGTCGGCGGTGTTCGCTCCCTGCGAAAGCTACGAGGCCGCGCAGGCGCTGGCCGCCCGGGCTTCGCTGCAGGGTTACTGGGCGCGTGCGACCACGTTTTCCGGAATCCGCGCCGCGGTGATGCCTGCCCGCCGGTAGCGGGAAGGCTCCTGATTGGAGCAGATCGAAGCAGAATATCCGAAAGCAGAGCGCCTGCCATCCGGCAGGCGCTTTTCGCTTCCCCGATTCGGGGCGCAGCTGCGCATGGAAAATGAAAAAGCCCCGGTGAAGGGGCTTTGGATTCAAGTGGCGGAGAGCTGGGGATTCGAACCCCAGATACGCTTTTGGCGTATACTCGCTTAGCAGGCGAGCACCTTCGGCCTCTCGGTCAGCTCTCCGCGTATGCGTCATCGAAACGCGTCTATGCATATTAACGCTAAACTACGGAACTTGCAAGGAGTCAAATCGTGCAATACACAAGGCGGGCGAACTGCGGGATAATCGGCGCATTTGCAGGGCGAAACAGCCTGCGATCCGTGCTGCCCCCTGTGTTGTTCCTGCTGTTCGCGATCGCCTTTGCCTGCATGTTCGCGCCCGCTCCCGCCTTTGCGGACAGCAACCCGGATTCCGGCGAGTACAGCATCGAGCGCGTGACCATTTCGTCGAACGTGCAGACCGACGGTTCCCTGCATGTGGTGGAGCAGCGCGTAATCCGCTTCGAGGAAAACCATGCCAACCTGTGCTGGTGGCAGGACCTTCCCGGTGGCGATTCCGTGGAATACCTGACCGGCATCTCCGTGGCGCAGATGGGTTCTGTCGACCAGCAGGAGCTGAACCTGGTCCCGCTTGAATATGCGGAATACGACCCGCAGTGGCGCGAAGGCGAAGTGCCTGCCAAGGACGTGTACTCCTTCGACGAAGAGCATGGGCGCACCTATGCCTTCTTCGATGTGACCGGCGAATACGTGCTGCTGCAGAGCGAATACGACATCGTGGGCGCCGTGCAGCTGTACAAGGACTGCGCCGAGCTGCGCTGGAAGTTCGTCGCGGCGGGCCAGTGGTCTTCCGCGTCCCAAAACGTCACCTGCACGGTGAGCCTGCCCGTCCCCGCCGATGCGCAGCCCGTCGCGGGCAAGGATGTGTATGGCTGGAGCCATGGCCCCGAAGGCGGTGGCCTCAGCTTCGATGCGGGCGTTAATTCGGTGACTGCGTGGGAAGAGGTTGTGCCTTCCGATGAATACACGGAAATCCGCATCCTCATGCCCGCCGAGTGGATCAGCAACGCCACGCCCGAAGTGGCGTCGAAGCATGCAGGGTCGCTTCGCAGGGACAAGGTGCTGCAGGAAGAGCTGGAATGGGTGGACCAGCAGGCGTATCGCCGTTTGAGCGAGCTTTCCGCATTCATCGTGTTCGCAATCCTGTCCCTCTTGCTCACGGTCTTTTCGGTGCTGATGTACGTGCTGTTCGGGCGCGTGCGCAAGGTGAAGAGGGAAGCCGATGTCCCGCTTCTGGGCTTTGCCGAAGACCTGGACGCTCCCGTTATCAGCCGTCTGTGGCACTGGAACCGCGCCCTGCCGCAGGATTTCGCCGCCTGCGTGATGGGTTTGGTGGAAAAGGGTGCCGTGCGCGTTGGATGGAAGCGCTTCGAGGGAGGTCTGCCCGAAGCCGGTGAAGGCGGCAAGGGGGCGCTGGGGCGTCTGGCTGCAGAAGACCCCGCCCGCTCCGACGATCCTAAGGTGCTCGCAAAGGTCGCACAGGATACTGTTGCCCAGGCGGGCGAGGACTTGTGCTACCTGGAGGAAACGGGCGATGTTGCCCGCGGCGACCTGGACGACCTGGAGCGCATGGCGATGGGCATCATCTTCGATTCCGTGGGTGCCGGCAATCGCTGCGTATGGATAGATGATATCGCCTGCGGCGGAAGCGCGAAGGTAGAGCCGCTTTCATATAGCTTCGACAACTGGCACCTGAAGCTTTCCGGAAAGGTTGCACGGGCGGGTCTTTTCGAAAGCCGCGGTTTGTTCTGGCAGCGCATGCTGGTGCTGGCGGCGGTTGCCTACCTGGTCGTTGCCGTGGCGGTCTCCTTTGCCCTGAACAGCTTCTGGCCGGCGCTTCTGGCGCTCGCCTGCGTCATCGCCGTGGTGGCTATCGCAAACCAGCTGGGACGCCGCAGCAGGTACGGGTCGCAGGTCTATGCGGCGTGCCAGCGCCTGCGCGCCGCGCTTACGGCCGACGCCCAGGCGGCGGGCGGCGATTCCGATGGGGTGGCTGCGCCTGGAGAGGGCGCGCGCCCTGATGGGGACGCCGAGCCCGCGGCGGATGCCGAAGCGTCCCAGGCTCAGCAGGACTCGGATGCCGAAGCGCCTGCCGAATCGGGGGAATCCGCTAGCGCCGCAGATGGGAAGGTTGGCAAGGCCCAGCTCGATGCGCTTTCCGCTGGCGAATGGGCACGGCTTCTGACCTGCGCCTATGCAGTGGATGCGCGCAAGGCGGTGGTGTCTGCCGTAGAGCGCCGATTGGCGGATAGGGAAGACGGCAGCCCCGGCTGCACCCTTGCTGCAGATGGTGCGCTGCACTGGGATGCCCGACTGCGTGCGATGCTTGATGCCTGCCTGCCCCACGGCGAATGCCTGCCTGCATGCGAGCAGGTGGCGCTTGCCGTGGAACAGGTCTACCGCAGCGCCTCGTGGAGGAAGCAGCGCAAGCGCGCCAAGGCGGCCAAGGGCGGTTTCTTCAACTTGCGTAGGGGTTCGCGCCGCTAGGCTTGATATAGTTTCCCAGGTGGGAAAACGAAATCTGAAAGGGAGAGCGAATGGCGAAGAAAAGCAACATCGTGCTCATCGGCATGCCCGGCGCGGGCAAATCCACCCTGGGCGTGGTCTTGGCGAAGATCCTGGGAATGGACTTTGTGGATGGGGACATCCTGATCCAGAACCAGGTGGGCAATACCCTGCAGAAGATCATCGACGCCCAGGGCGTAGACGGCTTCCTGCAGGTGGAAAACGACGTGCTGGCAGCGGTGGATGTGCAGAACACGGTCATCTCCACCGGCGGTTCGGCCATCTACTCCGACGAGGCGATGAGGCATCTGACCGAAATCGGCACCGTGGTGTATCTGGATGTGTCCCTGGAAGAGCTCCGCAGCCGTTTGGGCAGCCTGCACGAACGCGGCGTCGTCATGCGCAAGGGTGTGAGCATGAGCCTGGACGAGATCTTCGAAGAGCGCGGTCCCTTGTACCGCAAGTATGCCGAAGTCACCTTGCAGACCGACGGCCTGACCGTGCGCGAGGCAACCCGCAAGCTGGTCGACGCCCTTTCGGTGATGTAAGGGGAATTGCATTTACTTACGCCCTGTAGGCTGCTTTAACGAAAATCGAGACTCCGATGGGAAGCGCGCTCCCATCGGGGCTTTTTACGGCTTATGCAAGCCATCCGGTTGCTGGCGTTTATGCTGACCGGGCAGCTGTTCTCGCGTACAATCAAGGGGTTGTATCCGCTGCAGAATGGAGCCCCCATGTCCGATACCCTGAACAAGTCCGCTATGATCTGGGCCGTTGCAGAATTGCTGCGCGGTGATTACAAGCAGCACGAATACGGCGATATCATCCTGCCCTTCACGGTGCTGCGGCGCTTGGACTGCGTGCTGGCTCCCACCAAGCAGGCGGTGTTGGAAGCGCATAAGAAGTTCGCCGGAACCGCGTTGGAGGAAAAGTTCCTCACCAATGCCAGCGGACTGGGTTTTTACAACCTTTCCCTGTTCGACATGGAAAAGCTGCTGAACGATCCCGACCATATCGCATCCAACCTGAACGATTACTGGGGCAAGTTCTCTGCGGATGCCTTGGATATCTTCGAGAACTTCAAGTTCGGCACCATCGTGAGCGAGCTGGACGACAAGAACCTGCTGTTTTTAATCGTGCAGGAGTTCTGCAAGGTGGACTTGCGGCCCGAAGTAGTACCCAATGCCGAAATGGGCGACATCTACGAAGAGCTGCTGCGCAAGTTCTCCGAAATGTCCAATGAGACCGCTGGTGAGCACTTCAGCCCGCGCGACGGCTTGAAGCTGGCCGTGGACCTGGTCACTGCCGCGGCGGAAGAGGACCTGTGCACCCCGGGACGCATCATCACCTGCTGCGACCCCTGCTGCGGCACGGGCGGCGCGCTTTCCGTGTTCGAAGACCGGGTGCACGAATATAATCCCGCAGCGGATGTGCGCGTGTACGGCCAGGAACTGAACGAGGCCACTTACGCCATGTGCAAGGCGGATATTCTGATCAAGGGCGGCGACGCCGGATCCATCGCGCAGGGAAACACCCTGGTCCCTACTGACAATACGGTTTCCAAGGCGCGCGGATGGGCCTTTGGGGACCGCACCTTCGCCTACCAGGTTTCCAATCCCCCGTATGGCGTGGATTGGAAGAAGGTGAAGAAGGAAGTGGAGCTGGAAGCGGGCGTGCCCGGCAAGCGCTTCGAAGCGGGCGCACCCAGGGTTTCTGATGGGCAGCTGCTGTTTCTGCAGCACATGATCCATTCCATGAGGCCGCGCAGCGAAGGCGGCGGGCGCATCGCCGTGTTCATGAACGGCAGCCCCCTGTTCACGGGCGGTGCCGGCAGCGGCGAGAGCAATATCCGCAGGTGGGTGCTGGAAAACGACTATCTGGAAGGCATCGTGGCAATGCCCACGGACTTCTTCTTCAACACGGGCATCGCGACTTACATCTGGGTGCTTTCCAACAACAAGCCCGCGCATCGCAGGCACAAGGTGCAGCTGCTGGACGCCAGCGGCTTGGGAACCAAGATGCGCAAGAGCCTGGGCAGCAAGCGCAAGGAGCTTTCCGACCAGGCCATTGCCGATATCGTGCGCGAGTGGACCGACTTCGTGCCTACCGAGACCTGCAAGATCTTCGATACCGCCGACTTCGGCTATACCACGGTGACGGTGGAGCGCCCGCTTTTGGACGAGCAGGGCAATCCCGTGACCGATAAGAAGGGCAGGCCCAAGCCCGACAGCAGCAAGCGCGATACCGAAAACGTGCCGCTTTCCCAGGATATCGACGAATACTTCCAGCGCGAGGTGCTGCCCTATGCGCCCGATGCCTGGATGGACCGCAAGAAGGACAAGGTGGGATACGAAATCCCCTTCACCCGCTACTTCTATAAGTACACCCCGCTGCGCCCCAGTGCGGAAATCCTTGCGGAACTGGAGCAGGTGGAAGCCTCCATCGCCGAGAAGCTCGCGAAGGCCAGGGGCTAGCCGTGCAGCGCTACGGGGCGTACAGGGACTCCGGCATCGAGTGGATCGGCGAGATTCCCGAGGGATGGGAGCTGCTGCGAATGAAGCGCATCGGCTCCTTCGCAAAGGGGACGGGGATCAAGAAGGATGAGGTTCTCCTGGAAGGCATGCCGTGCGTCAGATACGGCGAGCTCTACACCACGTACGAGCACTGCATAGCGGACCCGGCCTCTTTCGTGTCCGACGACCTCTTCTCCCGCTCCACCCGCTTGCATAACGGCGAGGTGGTTTTCGCCCTGACCGGGGAGAACGAAGAGGACATCGGGAGATGCGTCGTGAATCTTTCGAGCGAAGCGCTCGCGGTTGGCGGCGACACGCTCGCTTTCACCGGCCATCGGCAGGATGGGCGCTTTATCGCCTATTCGTGCAATTCGAAATATTTGAGGCTTCGGTAGTTTGTGTGACAAGGGGCTAGCCTAGGCAGCAACGCTCTTCGCTCCCTTCACGCCCTTCTTCCTCGCCTTCACCGGGCGACC
>SFII01000079.1 GCA_004555335.1 Coriobacteriaceae bacterium
GATGATCTCGGCTTGCAGGGACACGCATCCCTGCGCGTCTGCGAACTCGATCACGGCGCCGGGTTTCAGGCGCTTGCCGGGTCGCACGAGCACTTCCCAAACCGCGCTCTTGTTATCGCTTGCCTCCGCGCCCATCCTCTCGCGGAGCAGGAACACCTCGGCGGCACCGCCGGTGGTGCGCTTCGTTCCCAGAAGGCGTGCGGGGAGCACGCGGGTCTCGTTTGCGACCAGCAGGTCGCCCGGTTCGATGTAGTCGTAGATGTCGCGGAAGATCCTATCTTCCAGCTGTCCGGTCTTCCTGTCCATCACGAGCATCCTGCACAGGTCGCGCACGGGCGCAGGTGCCTGCGCGATGCGTTCCTCGGGAAGCTCGTAATCGAAGTCGTCGGTCATCAGTGCCATATATCTGCTCCTGCCCTTCGGTGGAGTGGGGTATCCGTTACTGCCGGTCCTGCTGCTGGGCGGCTTTCGCCTGCTCCCTCATCTTCCTGCGCATTTCCCGCTTGGCGTGCTGCTTGCGGTCGTATTCCGCCTGCCGTGCCGCCTTCTGCCGCCGCTGTTCTTCCAGCTGTGCTTCGATGGGTGCGCGCTCGGCAGCCCTGCGTGCACGTTCGGCCTCGCGTGCCGCCTTGCGCTCGCGCCTTTCGTCTTCGGCTTCCTTTGCGGAAAAGGCGCATCCGCAGAAGTTCTGACGGTACATTCCCATCTCGCGGCTGCGCTTGGTGGCGTTTTCGTAGTAGGGGCGGAAGTCCCTGACCACGGGTTCGAGGCCGAAGGGCCGGCAGGCGCGCCGGACTTCTTCGGCGATTATGTTCGTGTACTGGTAGGGGCTCACGCTCAAGGTGGTGCCCATGCCCTCGAAGCCGCGTTCTGCCGCGAATGCGGCGGTCTGCTCCAGGCGTCCGCGGTAGCAGGCGCGGCAGCGTTCCTCGCGCGGGCCGCCTTCGCGCTGGATCCTGCCTGCCGTCTTCATCCATCCGTCCACGTCGTAGGGTCCCTCGATGACGGGGATCCCCTCTTCGTCCGCCCAGGCCAGCAAGGTCTCCAGGCGATGGCGGTACTCGTTTTCGGGATGGATGTTCGAGTTCGCGTACGCGATGGCAAGCTCGTGGCCTTCCTGCCGAAGCAGCCTGACCGGCTCGAGCGAGCAGGGGCCGCAGCAGGCGTGAAGTAGGATTTTCATGGCAGTGCAGGTGCTCCTTTCAAACGTAACGTATACTAGCATGTCTGAAAAACGGGCACATGGAGTGGAGGATCATGGCAAGCAGCAGAAAATACAAAGCGATATTCTTCGATCTGGACGGGACCTTGCTCCCCATGGATGTGGAGGTATTCCTGAAGGACTACTTCCGCTCGCTCGGGGGCTATGCCGCGCAGTGCGGGATGGATGCCGCAGCCCTGGTGAAAGCGGTCGAGGTTTCCGTCTTCGCCATGATGAGGCACGAGCCCGGCGTGTTGAATTCCCAGGCCTTCTGGGCCGCCTTCGAGCGCGAATGGGGTTCGGTGGGTCCCGAAGTGCAGGAATTCTTCGATGGCTTCTACGAAAAGGTCTTCGGCAGCCTCGAAACCGGCTGCAAGGCGAATCCTGCAGCGGCGCGCGCGATCGGCGCCCTGCTGGAAAAGGGCTATCCGCTGTATCTGACCACCATGCCCCTGTTCCCGCGCATCGCCGTCGAATGGCGCCTGAAGTGGGCGGGGGTCGACCCGTCGGCGTTCAGGGAAATCACCTGCTTCGATAACTCCACCGCAGTCAAGCCCAGCCTGGATTACTACCGGGAGAACGTGGCGCGTTGCGGGATCGATCCCGAAGACATCCTCATGGTGGGGAACAACACCGAAGAGGACATGGTAGCCCTTCAGCTCGGCATGGACGGCTATCTGGTCACCGATTACCTGATCGACCAGATCGCCTTCGACATCGAAAGCGTCAAGCACGGCTCCCTCGAGGATTTCGCGCGCTTCGCCGAATCCCTTCCTGCATGCGAGGGGGAATAGCATGGGCCTGTTCGATTTCACGGTAGAGGCGCAAAGCGGCCATGCCCGCGCTGCCACCTTCGAGACGGCCCATGGCACGGTGACCACGCCTCTGTTCATGCCGGTCGGCACCCATGCCACCGTCAAGGGCACGCTCCCCGAAACCCTGCATGCGCTCGGAGCGCAGATCGTGCTCGCGAACACCTATCACCTGAGCCTGCGTCCCGGTGCCGATCTGGTGGAGGAAGCGGGTGGGCTCCACAGCTTCATGAACTGGAGCGGCCCCATCCTGACCGACTCGGGCGGCTTCCAGGTGTTCAGCCTGGCGGATACCCTGAAGCTGGATGAGGATGGAATCAGCTTCCGCTCCATCTACGGCGGCGACAAGGTGCGCTGGACCCCCGAAAGCAACATGGACATCCAGCAGAAGCTGGGCGCGGATATCATCATGCAGCTCGACCAGTGCCCACCCTATCCCGCGACCAGGGAATTCGTCCAGGGCGCCGTCGATAAGTCGGCCGCCTGGGCGAAGCGCTGCCTGGAATCCCACACCAAAGAAGACCAGGCGCTGTTCGGCATCGTGCAGGGGGGCATGCACCTCGACTTGCGCCTGGAATCCATCCGCAGGCTCCAGGAAATCGGCGATGCCAACCAGGCGGCGGGAGGCCGCCATTTCGACGGCTTCGGTATCGGCGGCTATTCGGTCGGCGAAGACCACGAGGTCATGTTCGAGACGTTGGGAGATGTGGCCCGCGCGCTTCCCGAAAACAAGCCGCGCTATCTGATGGGCGTGGGCAACCCCACCACCCTGGTGCGCGCAGTGCACGAGGGTGTGGACATGTTCGACTGCGTCCTGCCCACCAGGACTGCGCGTATGGGCACGGCCTTTTCCAGTACGGGCCGCATGAACATGCGCAACGCGAAGTACAAGCGCGATTTCACGCCGCTCGACCATGCCTGCGATTGCCCCACCTGCCGCCAGTACACCCGCGCCTATATCAGGCACCTGGTGAAGAGCAACGAAATGCTTGCATCGGTGCTGCTTTCGCAGCATAACCTCTACTATCTGCTGAACCTGATGCGCAAGGCGCGCGAGGCGATCCTTGCCGGAGAATACGAGGACTTCTATCGGGAATGGATGGAGTCCCCCGCGGCGAAGGATTACTGAGCCCGATGCGCAGCCGATGCGTTGGCTTTCCGTAATCCGCGCATGCAAACCGAAACAAACCCACAAGCCCCGTCGCATCGATGGGGCTTGTGTCATAATGCATGGTTTGAAGACCCCTGGTCTAGAAAAGCACGAGCCTATCCAAGTGAGGATGCCTATGTCCGAGAAGACGAAGAAGAAGCGCAGCCTGCAGGGCGGCACGAACCGCCGCAATGTCTGGCTGCTCATCGTCACCACCTTGCTGCTGATCGCATCGGTGGTGATGTTCACCCCGCCCTCCCAGAAGATCAATCAGGGCCTCGATATCCAGGGCGGCCTTTCCGTCGTGCTCACCGCGAGCAACAACGACGGCAGCGCCATCAGCTCCGAGGATATGGAAGTGAGCCGGAGCATCATCGAGAACCGCGTGAATGCCCTGGGCGCTTCTGAGGCGACCGTCCAGATCCAGGGCGACGACCAGATCCTGGTCCAGATCCCCGGCCTGTCCGACACCGAGGAGGCGCTCAATGCCATCGGCCGTACCGGCAAGCTGGAATTCGCCCGTCTGGACTCCTTCACTGACGAAGACGTCCGCCAGTCGATCGACTCGGGTGCATACATCCAGCAGGAGACCGTGAGCGACGATTACGGCAACACCTTCGTTTCGGGAACGTCCACCTATCTGAAGGTGGAAGACGGCACCTATACCCCCATCGTCACCGGTTCCAATATCAAGAACGTCCAGATCGCCCAGGATCAGAGCGGCATGTACTGGACCGTCAATCTTGACCTCGATGCGGAAGGCACCGAGGCCTTTGCCCAGGCAACCGAAGACCTTGCGCCCACCAACGGCAAGATCGTCATCATCTTGGATAACGAGGTGAATTCGGCGCCTGCGGTCCAGTCCGAGATCACCGACGGCCAGGTGCAGATCACCGGCGATTACAGCCAGGAAGAAGCCCAGGCGCTCAAGACCGTCCTGGAAAGCGGATCGCTTCCCGTCAGCTTCACCTACGACCAGAGCCAGACGGTCGGCCCCACTTTGGGACAGGACGCCCTTGCCAAGGGCGTGATCGTGGCCTTGGGCGGCCTGCTCGTGGTCATGCTCTACCTGCTGTTCTTCTACCGCGGCCTGGGCTTGATCACCGCAGCCGCGATGGCGGTGTTCGCCTGCCTGTATCTGGGCCTGCTTGCGCTGTTGTCGCATTTCGGCCTGTTCAGCCTGTCGCTTTCAGGTATCGCCGGCGTGGTTCTGACCATCGGCATGGCGGCGGACTCGTCCATCCTCACGCTCGAGCGATTCCGTGAGGAAATCAGGCTCGGACGCAGCGTGCGCGCCGCGTCCGTCACCGGCGTGCGCCACGGCATCATGACCTCCATCGATGCCGACCTGGTCACTCTGGTTTCCGCACTGGCCCTGTTCTTCCTCGCAACCGCAACGGTCAAGGGCTTCGGGCTCACGCTTGCCCTGGGTATCCTCTGCGACATCGCGATGATGCTCATCTTCAAGGCGCCCATCATCCGCCTGCTCGCACCCCGCGTTATCGCGAAGAACCCCGGTTTCTGGGGTGTCAAGGATTGCCAGGCGGCATCCGAGGCCTTCGGCAAGCTTGCCGAGGCGGAGGGCGTCACCGTCGATATGGCGGTTTCCGCGGAAGCAATCAACGCCCAGGACAACAGGCTGTTCGCCGGGCGCCGTGCGGGCGAGCAGGGCGAGCGTCTGGCCCGGGAAGCCGGTTCGGTCAAGGGTCGCTTCCTGAAGCATGACATCAATTTCCTGAAATACCGCAAGGTGTTCTTAGGTGCAGCCGCTGCTGTGATGGTGCTTTGCATCGCGGTTATCGGCGTCAAGGGCATCAACCCCAGCATCGAATTCGTCGGCGGCACCTCCATCACCTTCAACGATACCGGCGATGTGACCACCGACCAGCTGCGCGACGCCTTCAAGGATGCCGGCGAGGATTCCCCGGTCGTCCAGTCCACGGTAAGCAACGGATCCGAAGGCTTCATCGTCAGGATCACCCAGACCGACGCAGCTCAGGCCGCAGCCACCGCGACCCAGGTTGCAGATGCCCTGGGCATTTCCACCGACAGCTTCCAGGTGAGCACCATCGGGCCCGACTGGGGCACCACCATCATCAAGAGCATGGTCATCGCCCTGTTGGTATCCTTCCTGCTGATCGTGGTCTATATCGCCTTCAGGTTCGAATACAAGATGGGCTTGACGGCGCTTGTGGCGCTTTTGCATGACATCGTGCTCGTTATCGGCGTGTACGCCCTGGTCGGCAGGGAAATGAGCCCCAACACCATCGCGGCTTTGCTCACCATCCTGGGCTACTCGCTCTACGACACCGTGGTCGTGTTCCACCGCATCAGCGACAACATGGCCAATTCCCAGGTGAAGTGCACCTTCATGACCATGGCGAACCATTCGATCAACCAGGTCCTGGTGCGCTCCATCAACACCTCGCTCACGTCTTTGTTCCCCGTTGTGGCCATGCTGCTGTTCGGCAGCGACACCTTGAAGGATTTCGCGTTCGCCATGACCATCGGCCTTATCTCGGGCGCATATTCCTCCATCGCGATCGCGTGTCCGCTGTTCGCTATGTGGAAGACCCGCGAGCCCGAATACGCCAAGCTGGAGAAGAAGTACGGTTCCGAAGTGAGCCGATTCGAGTTCGCCCGCGGCGGCCTGAAGGCCGAGCCCGAACCTGCCGCTTCCGTGCAGGAGCTCGCTGCCGTGCAGACGATGGCTGCTGCATCGGACGTCCAGAAGAAGGTCGTGGAATACAAAAGCGGCGCGCAGGCGGCGAAGGCGGCGCGCAAGGCTAAGAAGGGAACCGGCAACGGAAAGGAAGGAAACTAGATGAGGCAGGGAAGCGCACCTAACTTCTGCCCTCCCGTCGAAGAGGGGGCCGTCTTCTGCTTCGAAGACGAGAACGGCGATTGCGTCGATTTGGAATTCTTGGGCATGGTCATCATCGATGACCTGCGTTACGCGTTCTTCTTCCCCGTGAGCGAGGACGCGCCGGCAACCTCTTCCGGCTCGGTCGTCATCATGCAGGCCGTGGGCTTCGACGAAGAAGGGCAGCCCGAAAGCTTCGAGTTCGTCGAAGACGAGGCAGTGGCGGAAGATGCCTGGCAGGCATTCCGCGAGGCGGCCAAGGACTTGTACGATTTCGAATAGGGTCCGCCGAGCGCGGCTGATCGGCTAGCGGATCAGATCCGCGATGGCGTCGGCCAGATCGTCGATTTCGAAAAGACCATCCAGAGAAGGCAGGGGCATCCCTGCCTTCTCCATTTTCCGGG
>SFII01000080.1 GCA_004555335.1 Coriobacteriaceae bacterium
CTTCTTTCAGCCTCTTCAGGTAGTCTTTGGTCTCCTTTGCTACCACGCCGGACAGCGCGATAAGCGCGATCATGTTCGGCAGTGCCATAAGGCCGTTCACGATGTCTGCAATGGTCCAGACGGCAGCAACGGTGAAGTAGGGTCCGGCGAACACGCACAGGATGTATACCCAGCGGAATGCCAGGATGCCCTTCTTCTTCCTGCTGCCGATCAGGTATTCCAGGCAGCGCTCGGAATAGTAGTCCCAACCAAGAATGGTGGTAAATCCGAATACTACCATGCATGCCATCAGCAGGAAAGAGCTTACCTCTGCGGGGAAGGGCAGGCCCTGCTGGAATGCGTAGTTGGTGATCTGAACGCCCTGCAGGCCCAGGTCGGGGGACCAGGCGCCGGTAACCACGATGCACAGTGCGGTCATCAGGCAGACGACGATGGTGTCGATGAAGGTACCGGTCATGGAGACCAGGCCCTGGCGCACAGGCTCCCTGGTCTGCGCCGCTGCAGCTGCGATGGGTGCAGAACCCAGGCCGGCTTCGTTGGAGAAGATGCCGCGGGCAACGCCCTTCTGCATGGCGACGATGATGCTGCCCACGATACCACCGGTGACGGCTGCGGGGTTGAATGCCGCGTAGATGATGGTGCCCAGGGCTTCGGGAACCTTGGTGATGTTCAGAACCAGGATCAGGATGGCGCAGCCCAAATAGACCACGATCATGGCGGGTACGACCCTGGAGGCAACGGCTGCGATGCGCTTGATGCCGCCGATCAGGACGCTGCAGACCAGCACGGCCAGCAGTGCACCGCCGATGACGACGGACCAGCTGATGGCGCGGCCTGCAACGACCAGGCCTGCGGTACCTGCGGGATCGAAGTTGGGATCGAAGAAGGTCTGGATAGCACCGGTGATGGAGTTCACCTGGGTGAAGGTGCCGATACCCAGCAGGCCAACCAGGCAGCCGAAGATGGCGAACAGAACGGCCAGCCACTTCCATTTCTTGCCCATGCCGCGCTCGATGTAGTAGAAGGGGCCGCCCAGCACATGGCCGAACTTATCGACCGTGCGGTACTTGACGGCGAGCAGGCCTTCGGCGTACTTGGTTGCCATACCCACAACGGCTGCCACGATCATCCAGAACACCGCACCGGGACCGCCGGTTGCGATTGCGGTTGCAACGCCTACGATGTTGCCGGTACCGACGGTTGCGGAAAGCGCGGTGCACAGTGCGGCGAAGCTGGAAAGCTCGCCTGCAGCGCCCTTTTCGTTCTTCCACATGTAGCGCAGTGCGCGGAACAGGTTGCGGAACTGCACGCCACCGGAACGGATGGTGAGCACAAGTCCGCCGCACAGGATGAGTGCCATCAGCGGCACGCCCCATACGAAGTCGTCGATGGCGACCAGGATGTCGTTAAATGTCGCGAAGAAGTTCTCCATTCGCCGTCCTCCTAGACTGGTGTTCGCGGGTTTACCTTTGAAATGCAACCTGTCCACCATACGCCCGCAAGTGCCGGATGAGGTTATACGGACTTGGCGCCCGCTATATGAAAGCATTTATAATGCCAATGGAAAAAGCCCAGATAATTGCGTTTTCGCATGGATTAGCCTCGAAATGCCACGAATAGCGCTATTAAGAAATCCATATCCCCGAAAACCGCCCGTGCCGTTCGCCTGCGCTCTGCATCCGCTCGCGGACGGTGGTATGCTTGCGGGGTGTTTCGAATCACCCTTGGAAAGGCGGGTCGGTTGATCGTTTTCGATATCCCGGGCTTTCAGCCCATCGAAGTGGAGCATCTTCTGCTGGATTACAACGGAACCATCGCGAAGGACGGCACCATGCCCGAAAGCGTGCGTTCCCTTATCGCCCGGCTTTCCGAAAAGCTGCAGGTGACCGTGCTGACCGCCGATACCCATGGCACCGTGCGCGCACAGTGCGAGGGCCTGGATGTTCATGTGGAGACCTTCCCCCGTGCGGGCGCCGCGCAATGCAAGCTTGACTATGCACAGGGCTTGCAGGGCGGTTCGGCTTGCCTGGGGAACGGCTTCAATGACATATTGATGTTCGATGAATGCGCCCTTTCTATCGCGGTGATGGATGCGGAAGGAGCGTGCGCAAAGCTCATCCCACATGCCGATATCCTGGTCCGCAGCATGGAAGAGGGTTTGGAAATGCTGCTTGTGCCCGACCGCGTGCGGGCGACCTTGCGCAGCTAGCGCACGGTTTGCCGCACTGGTGGGGTGCGCTGCTGGCGGGTTGCGTTGCTGGAGAGGTGCGTTGCCGCGTGCGTGGCGCGGTTTTCCGGAGCCGAATGCGGTGCCGGATGGAGCGCTCCAATGGAGCGGAAAAAGGGAAGGGGAGCGTCATGCTTCGTTTGGATAACTTCGTCGAAGACGCGTGCAGGCTGTTCGCCGATCGCCAGGACAACATCATGGAAGTGCCCGCCAGCCTGATGGCTCGTGCGGCGACGGAGGATTGTCCCGAACCCCAGTCGAAGACCATGCAGGTATTCGCCCCCGTGCTGGTGGGCGTTGCCGCTGCGGATGATCCCATCTTCCGGGAATTCTGCGAACCCCATGTGATCGGCGAGGGCTTTATCCCTCCTTCCGAATGGCTGGATGGCGCTGCGAGCGTGATCTCGGTGTTTTTCCCCTTCGCGAAGGACGTGTGCATCACTAACCGCCATCCTGGCGAGGCATCGCCCGAGTGGCAGTATGCGAAATACCGCGGCACGCAGCTGATCGGCGCTTTCTGCACGCAGCTGTGCGAAGAGCTGCGCGAAGCAGGTTGGGAGGCGCTCATGCCGGTGGCGAGCGAGCGCTTCGGTTTTTCCCAGAACCCCTGCGAATGCGGTGGCGAAGCGGACTTCGAGGTATGCAGCGCCTGGTCGGAGCGCCATGCGGCATACGCCTGCGGCCTGGGCACCTTCGGGCTTTCGCGCGGGCTCATCACCCGAAGCGGCATGGCGGGCAGGTTCGGAAGCGTTATCACTACCGCGCCCATCGAGCCTACGCCGCGCGAGTATACGGACATCTATGAATGGTGCACCTTCTGCGGCGCTTGCGTGAAGCGTTGCCCGGTCGATGCCATCAGCCTGATGGACGGCAAGCGCAACACCCTGTGCTCCGATTGGTGCCATGCCTTGCCGGACGGGTCGGTCTACGGAGACGCCTGCGGCAAGTGCCAGGTGGGCGTGCCTTGTTCCACGCGCAAGCCCGTTTCACTGAGACCTAAGCCGCGCAGGTAGCGGGCGAAAGCCCGCTTAGCCGGTAACGATTCCATATGTATGAAAAAGGGCTGCGGGAAGATCCCGCAGCCCTTTTGTTGGGCGGATGTTCTCCTTGGCGCGCTTGGGCGCCATATCCACCCGCCGTTGTTGTGCGTTCTGTGCCGCAGCTGGGCTGTTGAGTATGGCGCCTTATGCGGTTGCTGCGGTGCTTTCCTGCCCGCATTCCTTCCGCTTGGCCTTCATCGCCATCCAGAGTTTCGCGAATTGCAGGGAAACGATTACGATGGCGAAGCTGGTCAGCCAGTACTTCCATTCGTTGAGCATCGCGTACTGCTGCAGGCCCAAGTCGCCGATCAGGTACTCTAGCCAGCACACGCAGATCCACTGGCAGGTGTAATAGGGGATGATGCCCTTCGATGTGCGTACGAACCATGCCAGGGCCCTGCTGCCCTGAATCTTGATGGCAATCTTATGGGTTAGGGTGGCAGCGAAGAGCAGGGTCGAACCGACCAGGGCCACGTTGGGAATGTCGGTGATGTAGCTGTTGGCTGGGGAAGCGTAGACCAGCAGCAGGTCTTGGCCGCTCGCAATTACCGCAACTGTCGTGACGGCGAAGACCGCGGCAGCAACGGGCATCATTTTTTTCATACCCTGCCAACGGGCCTCATCACCGTCCTTGCTCTTGAACCAGCTGCCGTAGGCGTAGCCCAGAGCAGGGAAGATCAGCCAGGTGAGCAAGGGGAAGCAGCTGTACTCGTTCATCCAGAACAGCCTTCCCATCAGGCGGTTTTGGATGGTCTCTTCCGGATTCGCGAAGAAGTACGGCAGCACGTACGCGCCAACGACCAAGGCTGCCGCCGCGATGGCGAGGATCTGCTTGGGGGAAAGGCGCAGCTTCCTGAATAGGGCGAAGCTGAGGAAGCACAGTCCCGCGAAGTCGTAGATGTCGCAGCCAGCGAGGTCGTAGATCCATTCCGTGCTGAGGGTGAATTCCCCTGCGGCGATTGATCCGAAGAGTGTATCAGGCAAGAAGAGGCGTCCCACGTTCAGCAGCATGCCCATTATCAGCAGTTCGACGCCGCGTCGTGCCAGTTCTCCCGGGGTCGAATGGCGGGTGAACACCATGTTCGCACCCATGCAGGCCATGAACAAGGGGGCGCCGAATGCGCTCAGAGCCAGAAGGAAAACGTGCGATTCCAGAAAGCCCGGTGGCAGGATTCCCACCAGATCGCCTTCTTCGAGTACGTGCACGAAGGGCAGGCCCAGGATAGATATGGCGCGTCCGATGTCGAATTCCGCGAAGCGCGTACGCTGTTGCTGCGCCATTTAGGCCACCTCCGTTTCCGGCTGGGCTTGTTTGCAGGGTTGCCTGCGACGCTGTTCTTCTTCCTCCTCGAGTTCGCGGTAGGCGATTTTGCCTACCTTTGTGAGCGGTAGGGACTCGCGGAACTCCAGTTCCTTGGGCCATGCGTACCGTGCGACGCTCGTTTTCAGGGCATCGAGGATGATGCGCTTGGTTGCTTCGTCTGCGGGTACGCCTTCCGTTGGGATGACGAAGGCCTTGATGCGATGCAGTCGGTATTCGTCGGGGATGGTGATAACGCAGGAGCTTGCAACTTGGGGCAGCTTGTTCAGCTCGTGTTCGACCTGATTCGGGTAGATGTTGTATCCGCTCGAGATGATCATGCGTTTGATGCGGCCTTTATAGAAGATGAAGCCGTCTTCGTCTTGGCAGGCGATGTCGCCTGTGTGCAGCCAGCGGGTTCCGTCCGGGTCGACGGTGATTGTCTTGGCGGTTTCTTCCGGGTTATTCCAGTAGCCCATCATCACCGTGGGTCCGGAAACCAGCAGCTCGCCGTCGCACCCGCAGGGTAGCTCGGCCATGGTTTCGGGGTCGATTATCTTGCAGGAGTTGCCCGCTAGTATGTGTCCGATGGAGCCTTCTTTGGAATTACAGGACGGTTCGACTGCGCAGGCTGCGACGCATTCGGTCGCGCCGTAGCCCTCGCGTACGCGCGTGGTGCTTCCGCAGTCGGTAAGATGCCTGTTCAGGCGCTCGCGCATTTCTGCGGGAAGGGCGTCTCCGCCGGAAATGACCTCCTTCACAAAGGAAAGGTCGGCGCCCTGCATGGAGGGCAGATCGGCGATTTTCCCCAGCAGGGTGGGAACGCCGATGACGTAGTTGCACTTTCCCAACAGCAGGACCTTGGAGTACTCTTCGACGGTCAATCGTGGGACCAGCATGCATTCTAGGCCGTTCATCATGGCTGTGTGCAGGCAAACGGCAAGCCCGAATCCGTGGAAGAGCGGCAGTGCCCCCAGCATGCGGTCGCCGGGGATGAAGCGGTCGCGGGTTTCCTGCCCCACCTGCCATGCGCTCGTGTTGATGTTCCCGTTGGAGAGCAGGATCCCCTTCGGGGTGCCGCTGGTGCCTCCCGAGAACAGGATGGCAGCGGGTTCGCGGGAAAGGTCTTGCGACTGCGCTGGGGGTGTTGCGGTCTTTCCGTTCAGGCAGAGCTTACGGCCTGCTTTGATGAACTTCCGGTAGTGCGTCATGGTTTGGGATTCGCGGATCCTCGCGGGGTTCAGCTGCTCCTTACCGGCGCGGATGCGGAAGATGGCGCGTGCATACACGGGCAGTTCGTCGGTCAGATACGTCACCACCATCTTGATGGGGGAGCCGCCGCGGTTGCGGATGGATCCAGCGATGGCGGCTTCGGCTTTCTTCAGGAAAATATCCATGGTGACCAGCAGTTTCGTACCCACCAGGTTCAGGCTGTATTCCAGTTCCGATTCGGACATGAGCGGGTGGATTACGTTGGCGATGGCGCCGATCTTGTTTGCGGCGTAGAAGGCGATGACTGCTTGTGGGCAGTTGGGGAGCATGATCGAAACCACATCCCCCTTGCGGATACCGTCGTTTTCCAGGGCTGCGGCGAATGCATTGACGTGGATCAGCAGTAATTGGTAGCTGAACTTCAAGCCGATGAAGTTCAGCGCGTTGAGGCGCGGATGCAGCTGGGCGGTA
>SFII01000081.1 GCA_004555335.1 Coriobacteriaceae bacterium
CTGGTGCTTATCGGGATCTTCGCCGCATGCAAGAAGCGGAAAAGCCCCTTCCGTGCGGAAAGCTACCTGTTCGTCCCCGAAACCTTCGGGTCCCCCCGAAAACACGAGCTCTCATTCGAAGTGCGCGGAACAGGCGACCTTGCGTCGGTCGAAGCACGGTTCGGGCAGCTCTGCCGCAACGGGGGCTTCGAGGCCGAAGGCAAGCATGCCTTCCGGGCGCTTTCGGCCTTCGCAAGCACGCGCATGGAACGCAGGGAGGGACGCCCGGGGGAAGCCTGCTTCGTCCGCGCCTTCTGCAAGGATGGGATGCTGAACCTGATCATCTGGAACACCTTCGGGCTGATGGGGTCCAATCCCATTTCGAAAACCCTGAGCCAGGGAAGGGAGCTCCTGCGCAACGGCAGGCTGCCGAAGCATGAAGGCACCGACCCCGAACAGGGCCGGACCGACCCGGACGAAACCGGCAGCCCGGAGGACACTGGAAACGGGAACGGTGGAGCATCACAGCAGGCAGCAGGCCGCCTAGATGGCACCAGCGACCGGCAGGATAAGGCAAGCCCGGAAAAGGACAGTCACCCCCATCGCAACGAGGCGCAACTGGATACAGCGCTTATCGACCTTCCGGAAGGCTGCGACTACTCGCTCAGCAACCCCTTCGGGCTGGAAAGGCTCTGCATCTCCTTCGGGAAAACGCAGACGCAGGAGGCCGGAAAAGACCCGGCCGAGCAAGATGCATACGAAGAACGGGGGCACCGACGCTTCGACGGCAGGCCGGCAGGGCAGGCCGAAGGCGACCCGGAAGCCCCGAAACCCTCCGAGTCCGATCCCTGCGGAAGGAGGCCTTCCCGATGAGGGCCTTGCGAACACCCGAACTCCCCATACGGGAGATTCCCCCATTCGGCAATATCGACCTGGGCATCCCGGTGAGCCGTTTCCTCAGGATGGGTTTCCGGCCGGGCGATGCGGTGGATGTGGGATTCTCGAACGGCTTCGCCTTCCGCAACATCCCCGTGTTCAGCGGCTTCTACGGTGCCGGGCACATGCCCTGCCTCTACGCCGCAAGCAAGTTCTACCCCAACGTCGGCATCGGCTGCCCCGTCAGCGGCAATCCCTGGCATATGGCGGGCCTGCACCCCGACGACACCGCGCACGTCGCGCTCCGGCGCAGACGCGGCTTCGACCAGTTGGAAGGGCGCATGCAGCTGCCCCCTCTCCTGGGACCCGCCCTTGCCCGCACTCCCCAGCAGAATGCCAACTGGCGCAACCTGGATGCAGGGACGATCGCGCCCGAAACGTTCTTCCGCAGCTGCTCGCCCATCCGCGGGGATTCCCCCGCCGCGGCAAGCGCCTGCGAACTGATGCAGGATACGGGTATACGGTCGGTACTCAACCTTTCGGACAACCCTGCCCTCTGCCAAGCCCGCAGAAAGGACGGGGGCGCGTATATCGCACCCTACCTGCGCCTTTGCGATGAGGGACGGGTGCTCCCGCTTCACCTGGGCGTCGATTACCGGCTGCAGGGAAATGCGCGCACTTTGGCGCACGGACTGCTGTGGCTGGCCGGGCAGCCCATGCCCGCGCTCATCCACTGCAAACTAGGCATGGACCGCACGGGCATGGTCTGTGCGCTCTTGGAAATGCTCATGGGGGCCCATTATGCGGAAATCGAGCATGATTACCGGCTCTCCTACCTGAACCTATTCGGACCTCCGCCCCGGCACGGGCAGGGCTATCCGCTCTGCGATCTGCGCTTCAAGGAAGTGCTGGACTTCTTCCTCTCCTTCGTCCGTGAAACGCAGGACCGCGAAAACGCCTCCCTAACCCACGCGAACGACGCCCCCGCCGCAGGGGCCGAAGACGATGCCGCCCGCACGGGAATCGATGCCCCCGAAAAGCCCCGCAGCCCCCTCAGCGACACCCGGCGACACCCGGATAGCGAAACGCTGCAGCAGGCGGCACGCGCCTACCTGGCATTCGGCGGACTGGATGAAGGGCAGATCGACCGGATCGCACGTATGCTCGCAGGAGAGCCCGCAATCGAAGGATCACCCCGATGAGCTGCGAAAACGGCAGGCGCTTCCCATCCTTCCCCCTATTCCGCAAGCGAAAGGGGCATCGCACGGACCCAGGCCCCGCCAGCCCCTTCCCGCCCGGCACGTCACCCGCGATCCGGCACGGTTCCACCCCCGCACGCCTTCCGGGCTTCGACACCGACGGTTATCCCTTCGAAGGGCTGCCGAACACCCGTGACCTGGGCGGCATCCGCACGGCAGACGGTCGACGCATCAAATCGGGCAAGCTCCTGCGCTCGGGCGCCCTGGACCGCGCCACCGCCGCAGACCTCGATATCCTGGTAAACCGCTTCAAGGTACGCACCGTCATCGACCTGCGCGAAGCCTGCACCCCGGAATCATGCGACAGCGCCCTGCTCGGCGAAAAGACCGTGGAATGCATCGATGCCGGCGTGAACGGGATGCGCGTGCTCATCCCGCACGCGTTCCGGAACAGCGACCGCGCCTTCATGGCAGAAGCGGCCAAGATGAACCTGCGCCCCCGCGCCTACCAGACGCGCATGTACCAGGCCATCCTGCTCGACCGGCAGAACCAAGCCTCGCTCCAAACCGCCTTCCAAACCCTTCTAGAGCCGCGCGAAGGGGCCGTGCTGTGGCATTGCTCCATCGGCAAGGACCGCACGGGCCTGCTCTCCGCACTGCTGCTGCACTGCCTGGGCGCAGACCGCACCACCATCATGGAAGACTACCTGGCAAGCGGGTATTACCTGACCGCCTTCGGAAGCGAAGACGACCGCACGCTGCGCGCATACGGATGGCCCGAATGCATGCGCAAGAACGTCCGCGAAACCCATATGCCGCACGCCGAGTACCTGAACGCCGCATTCTGCGCCCTCGAACGTGGATTCGGTTCGGTCGATGCCTTCCTTTCCCAAGCGCTGGGTATCGGCCCGAACGAGCGCCGCCGGCTGCAGGCCCTCTTCCTCGAATAAGCGCCAACCCTCCCGGGAAAGAACCGGCCCCTGGAAAAGCAGGCGGCCTGGAAAACCGCTCGCATGCGCCGTCCGACCACCCACCCAAACGCCGTCCACACGTCCTCAGCATTCGCAATCGCACTTCAGGGCGCGTGGGATACCGTCCACCGACAGCACCGCCGCTGCACGGGAAGCCTTGCGTTTTTCACCGAAGAAACCCGAATCTTAACCAAAACCGCTGCCCGGGAGACGGTCTTTTCTTCACCGAGGCGAGTAGGCGGACACGGCGCGCAACGTGGCACCATTGGCCTACCTGATAATCATCAGCAAGACGCCTTGCCCCGCATTCCGCGAGCGAGGCCGACTGCAACCACACCCCCGGAAAGCCCGGGAGGGAAAGGAGTTCAAAATGGGTAGGCTTCAGGACAAGGTTGCCATCGTCACCGGCTCCACCAGCGGCATCGGCATCGGCATCGCAAAGATGTTCGCCCGCGAGGGTGCACAGGTCGTCGTCTGCGGCCGTCGCGAGAACAAGGGACAGGAAGTCGTCGACGCGATCGTGGCCGAAGGCGGCAAGGCATCCTTCCACTTCCACGACATCACCGACCTGGCAGCGACCGACGCTTTGATCGCAGACACCGTCGAGCAGTACGGCAAGCTGGACATCCTGGTCAACAACGCGGCAAACGTCGCACTGAAGGACGGCCGCATCGACGAGCTGACCGTTGACATGTGGGATGCCATCTTCCAGAGCGACCTGCGCGGCACCTTCTATGCCTGCAAGGTTGCACTGCCCGAGCTGGCCAAGACCAACGGCAACATCGTCAACATCGGCTCCATGGCATCCTGCGGCGGCGACCTGGGCTCCACCGCATACGCATGCGCCAAAGCCGGCGTCGACATGCTGACCAAGATGATCGCCCTGCAGTACGGCAAGCAGAACATCCGCTGCAACTGCGTACGCCCCGGCCTGATCGTCACCCCTCAGAACGAGTCGAAGGTGCCCGACGCCCTGAAGCAGATCTTCCTGGACAACATCGAGATCACCCGCTACGGCTCCCCCGAGGACATCGCCGGCATGGTCACCTACCTGGCATCCGACGAGGCCAGCTACGTAACCGGCCAGATCATGACCTGCGACGGCGGCATGAACGCACACGTTCCCACCGTTGCCCAGTTCAGGGCAATGGCTTCCCGCACCTGGTAAACCACCCGGTTTAACGGAACCCCGCTCCATCGAAGACGCCGAAGCGCCCCTGCAGCTCAAGCCTGCGGGGGCGCTTTTCCGTTTCGCTACGTATGATCGAAGGGTCGCTTTCCGCTATACACGCAAGGGCGTATCGATATCAAAAGGCCGCCTTGTCGGCGAAAACCCCCGCAAGAACATAGCAGTGCCGCAACGGATGCCGCCTTGAGCGTCCGAACCAATCTGCATGCGCGATGGGCGCCATAATCCGCTACCGTGCGGCAATACCGTATTCGCCCAGGAATTGCGCCAGGAATGCCCGCAGGCGGTCGAACGCCCAATCCGCATGTTCGGGCTCGCGGTCGCACAGCTGCACCAAGGCGCCGATGGGGGTAACGAAGGAAAAGGCCAGAATCGAAGGGTCGACGCGCTTCATCAGGCCCTTGTCCATCATCGCCCCGAACACCCCTTCGAAGACCTGCTCCATCTTGCCCAGGAAGTACTTGCCCGCAAGCTCCCTGGCGCGCTCGTTGCGGAACTGCTCGGTCAGAAGAATCTTCCGAGCGAGGATTATCATGCGGTCATGCACAGTGAAATCGAACAGGGCAAGCGCGACCCCTTCGAGCTCTTCGCAAGATTCCAGCTCTTCCAGCGAAGCTGCCGCGCTGCCAAAGCCCTGGGAATAATGGATCTGCACCTCGTCGAGCAGCGAATTCCAGATGTCTTCCTTGCTCTGGAAGTGCTTGTACAGGGCGCTTTTCGTCAGGCCCACGGATTGCGCTAGATCGCGCATATTGGTGCCCGCATACCCGTTTTCCGCAAACATCTCCAATGCAGCGTCGAGGATACGTTCCTTCGTCGTCTTAGCCATGCGCGCCCCCTTAGTTCGGTGTCAGGATGCATACATACATTATAGTGACCGATAGTTCACCTGCCAACGATACGGCGCCATCTGTAACAATTTTCAAATACGGGCTTGTTAAGTGACCAACCGTTCACTATCATAGTTGGTGAACATACGGTCACCTTTAAGGACAAGGCAATGAGAAACATCGAGAAGCACTATCCCGCACTCGGATTCGCCAGCCGCATACTCGGCATATCCGCGCTGATTTTCCTGTGCTTATTCCTGTTCGGCCATCACGAGCAGGCAATCTACGCAGCCGGGGTGCTCGGCTGCACCACCCTTTCCATCTTGTTCGATATCATGAGGTCGCATCAAGCGCCTTCGGAACCTCCTATACGAAAGGACTCCGCCGAATGACGAGAGAAAACCATTCCAACACCCAAGCGGATGCCCCCGAAGCATCCGTTTTTTTCGCCCAGGACCATACAGGATGCCCTGGGGAAGATAACACGCGAGAATCCTACCCAAGCGGGTGCTCCAGCGAAGCAGGCACGATCGAAGCGCATGGGCAAAACGCTCCTGAAAGCCAGCCGGCAAAGACGGATAGCGCCGAATATGCCACCGGCGGGCATAAGCTGCCCGCGAACTGGCTCATGCGCATCGCCCTCATTTGGAGCGGCTATGCGGTTTCCGCCTTCGCAGGCAATGCGGGCAGCTATGCGGGCATCTGGTTCGTCACCGAATCCACCGGATCGCCTTTGGCCCTGGCCCTGCTCTACGTGCTCGCCTTCCTGCCCATGGGGTTGCTTTCCCCCTTGGGCGGCGTCATCGCCGACAAGCACAACCGCAAGGCGATCATCATTATCTGCGACTCCATCCTGGCGGCAAACGGCATCGCCATGGCGGCAATAACCTGGGTATTCGGACCCAACTTCCCCGCCGTCGCCGCCTTCTGCGGTGTCTGGGGCCTTACTTCGGCCTTCCGCGGACCGGCCTTCAACGCCACCATGCCGCTTCTGGTACCCGTGCGCCATCTGATGCGCATCAACAGCATGGATACCCTGCTGGGCAGCATTTCCATGATCGCCGCACCCGCCCTGGGCATCCTGCTCTACACCAGCTTCGGCTTGCAGGCATCGCTTCTGTTGGGCGGTTTGGGGTCGCTTGCCGCCGTGGTCACCATGTTCCTGGCGAAGATCCCCCGCCTGCAGGC
>SFII01000009.1 GCA_004555335.1 Coriobacteriaceae bacterium
GCGCCATCCGCACTCCCGTGCGGCGCGCAAGGTGGTAATATACGCCCCTTCCCGCCCCCTTGCAAGGGATGAGGCGCGTCTCCATATTCCCTCCATACCTACCCGATCGGGGCCATCGGAGGGGGCGGGGCGCAGGGGGCTTCGCCGATCTCCCGCCGGCGGCACGGATCGCAGAATGGCGGGCGGGCCGGATCGCCGGAGCCCGCCGCGGGGGTGCCGGAGGGGCCCCGCCGCCCCGTGCCGCCGGCAGTCCGTTCCGGAAGGCGGGGCGATGGCGTCTGGGGGATGCCGATGCGGCGCCCCCGGGCGAAAACCGGGGCTCCCCTCCCCCTTCAGATGAAAAGGCGGCCCCCGGAGGGCCGCCTGGATGCAAGTTATTCCATTTCCGGAAACGACGAATACCCTGAAGGCTAGAAGGAAATCTCCATCCCGGTCAGTTCTGCCACCTTATAGATATGCTCCGAACCCGCAACATTGCGATTGTCGATCACGCCGAAATCCTTACCCACTTCGGGATCCAAAAGCTCGCTGAACAGCACATTCGCACCTGCTTTGATGGCCTTCAGGTTGCTTTCGGGATCAGCGAGCCCCTTCCGAAGATCGCAACCGGGCTGCTGTGCGGTGATGTCCACCCCGGGAATCATCAACCTGAGCAGGGCGATGGTCCTGTACAGCCAACCCAGATCACCTAGACCGCCCTTTTCCGAAAGGGGGGCATTCTTCGCGGGCATGAAGGGAATGATAGGTACCCAGCTTGCCTCCAAATCCCTGGTAAGGATGATATCTTCCGCAAGCATTTCCAAAGTCTGACCCGGATAACCGACGATGTCTCCCGTTGCCAGCTTCAAACCGCAGTTCTTCACAGCTTCGATGCCCGCCATACGTTCGGCAAACGTGACGGGAGGATTGAGCTCGTCGAACACATCGGGTTGGGCCATCTCGAACTTGAGCACGTATTCATCCAAACCAGCCGCCTTCATTTCCTGATAGGCGGATTCGGGGAACAAACCCGCAGCAAGGGAGATATGCAGCCCCATCTCGTGCATCTCGCTGATGAAATGGCAGATGTCATCAACCGAGTACTTCCTATCCTCGCCAGATACGAGGAAGATCCTGCTGAATCCCCGATCACGTGCCTGACGTCCGTACGCGATGATATCTTCCACGGAAGTCCAATAGCGCGGAAGCTCTTTATTCAGCGCGCGCATGCCGCAGTACAGGCAGCGATTCTTGCACCTGTTGCTGTAGCCCACCATGGACCTGACGATGATTCTGCCATCCTGCTCCATGTAAGCCTTTTCCGCTTCGGGCATTATCGTGGCAGCGAATTCCTCGTCGCTCATTTCTAAGACTTCAAGCACTTCCTGCTTGGTCGTGATGCTCATTTCTTCTCCATTCTGATTATCAGATCGCCGAACTTCTGGGCCTCATTGGGATCGTGGGTCACGGAAACCACCGTCTTCCCTGCACAATACTCGCGCGCGCAGTCCAGCACCAGCTCCTTCGTATCCTCGTCGAGGCCTTTGAATGCCTCGTCTAAGACGATCAGGTCGCAATCGAACAGAAGCGCCCTGGCTATTGCCACGCGCCGCTTCATGCCACCGCTGAATTCCCTTACCGGCTGACCCTCGATACCCGAAAGACCCAGCTTTTCCAAGAAACGGTAAATCTCCGATTTAGAATAGCGCCTTCCAGTCGCAAGCATGATATTCGACGCCGCGCTGAAATCTTCGCAGAGCCGGTCTTCCTGGAAAACCACCCCCACCTTACCGGGCATTCCCTCGATGACTCCCGCATCAGGCTCCGAAAACCCCAGGAGGATGTTGAGCAATGTGGTCTTCCCACAACCCGAATCGCCCATCAGGCAGGTGATCTTTCCTTCGGGGAACACCGCATCGAAGCCATCGAGCACGCGCCTTCCGTCGAACGACTTCGTCAGGCCTTTGATCACGATATCCATCACAGTTTCTCCAAGCGCTTGAAGAACAAATCGAGCAGCATCAAGAATGCCTTCTCGAACAGCAGGCTCAAGAGCACCACGATGAGCGTCCATGCCAACAGGTCCACCGTCACGAAGAACACCTTCGCATCATGCATGAGCTCTCCGATGGACCCATGGGGAATCGAGAGGACCTCGGCAGCGATGCCCGATTTCCAAGAAACGCCCAAGGATACGCTGCAGGCAGATACCAAGAAGGGGCGAATCTGGGGCAGGTAGATATAGATGAGGCGCTTTGCGAAAGGAACGTGAAAGGTCTGCGCCATCTGGATTATCTTCGGATCGGTGCTCTTGATCGCCTCGAGGGTGTTCGCATAGATAAGGGGCACCACCATGAGCATGACGATGAATGCCGTCAGCTGGCTGGATGTCATCCAAATCAGGCAGATGAGGATGATCGCCACCACGGGAACGGTTTTCACCGCAAGCATCAAAGGCCACAGAAGCACCTCGACAACATGGAATTTCCCCGCCAGGACACCCAACACGATGCCCAAGGCAAAGGAAAGGAGAAAGCCGACCGCAATCCGCGAGCAGCTATAGGCAACCGCCCCGAAGAATTCCGGCTCCATCCAAATGGTGCCCAGCCTCGCGATCACCTGCACCGGAGATGCAAGCAACAGAGGCTGGGCGATAGCCATCGCGACCGCCTGCCAAATGGCAAGCAGCACGAAAACGGCGAGGAACCTTTCGATCCAGTCCTTATGCTTCATAGTAGAAGTCGTCGCCGGGCATTTCGCCGCCGACAGACTCAGGATTCTGGTCATACAGGACCTGGAAGAACTTCTGGGCGGATTCCTTCATCTCCTTGCCGGTAATGCACACGATATTGCACTTGGGAAGAGAGGCCTCGGCGATAGCGGCGGGAACGATGTCGAGCTTCTCGATCAGGACCGCAGCATCGGAGACATTCGCATTGACCCAATCAGTGGAAGCAGCCGCCTCCTCCAAGAACTCCGCAGTCTGCTGAGGATGTTCTTCGACGAAATCCTTGCGGGCGATGAAACCTGCGGTTACGAGCTTGCTTCCCTCGCCGACAGCATCCCATTCGGCGTTGGTATCCAAAGCGATGCGCAGGTTTTCCACCTGGCCCTGGGCAACGGTAACGAAAGGCTGCGGAAGCATGCAGACGGAAGCGGTGCCCGCAGCAAGGAGGCCGACGATTTCGGTGGGGTCGTCGCGCCATTCGACGGTCACATCCTGGTCCATAACCAGACCATGCTTGTCGAGCAGGAAGTTCAGCAGGTATTCGGGAGTAGAGCCCTTGCCTACGGTATAGATGGTCTTGCCGGCCAGGTCTTCGACGGAATTGATTTCCTCGGTATCCTTTTCAAGGACATAGATCGCACCGAGCATGCACGCATTGAGCATGCGCATGCCCTTTTCGGAGTTGCTGTAGATGACGGCACCCAGATTCGAGGGGATAGCCAGGATATCGAGCTCGCCCTGGAGAATGGCGGGAACGAGTTCGTCTGCCGTGGGGGCCATCGTGAACTGGTAATCGTTCTTCGTCTTGCCGTTTTCGGCATCATCGAGCATCTTGACCAGACCCATGGAGGTAGGGCCCTTCAGTCCGCCCAGGCGGATGGGTACGCGGTCTTCGTCGGCAAGCTCGGTTTCCTTGGAATCTTCGGCCGCAGTTGCGCCACTGCAACCGAACAGGCCGACAGCGCTAACGCCGGCAGCTGCGACTGCGCTGCCGAAAAGAAACTGGCGGCGGCTCATTTGATTCTGCATGATTTCTCCTTCCCCTGGGCATCCCGCAGCCTTGGGCCTTCTTCGGGAAGGGAGACCTCTCGATCCGACAGGATGCAGATTCCGCACACCTCCAACGCAGCGACAAGCGCATGCGAATCCAGCATGCATCCGAAAGGAGACCGAAGGCGGAGCGGTGCCCCACTGGTATTAAACGATCAAAACGACCGGCTTTTCGGGAGTGTCCCATCTTTTCTGAAGGAGCGCAACGATTTTCGAAGACTTCGTTCACAAGTTTATAGCTATTTGATATAGTAATAAATTTTTTGATACTTCCGTTTCATAATCGCGTAAATGCACCCGCCATAGAGGGAAAGGATATCCTCTGGGCTAAAGATCCGCACTTCCTCATCATAGAAATCCGCTCCACCGGAAGCCGTTACCATACGGCTTCGCTCAAAGGAGGCGGACCTACGAAAACGGCGCCGCATCTACGGCGCCGTGCAATCCTGTTTCTTTCCGTCAAATCAGCAGTCTGAACCGCACCTGCTAAGCCAAGCGCACGAATTTGCGCTTTCCGACCTGCAGCACGGCACCTGCCAGCATGGAGGGATCGACATTGTATTCCTTGGCGGGAATAGCGGCACCATTCACCTTCACACCACCGCCGTCGATAAGCCTGCGTGCTTCACCGGCGCTCTTCGCCAATCCCGCATCGGCGATGAGCTTGGCGAGATACACCTTGCCCTCGTCGTTGGGGGTCAGATCGGCAGCGAACTCGGGGATATCCTTGGGGGCATCGTGATTTTTGAAGACGCGGTCGAAGTCGGCTTCCGCAGCACCCGCAGCCTCTTCGCCATGATAGGCGGCGACGATATTCGCGGCAAGCTGGCGCTTGACCTTGTTGGGGTGGAGCTCGCCTGCTGCAAGACCTGCCTCGATGGAGTCGATTTCATCGACGGACAGGGTGGACGCAAGGCGGAAGTACTTGACCATGATCTCGTCGGGGATGCTCATGACCTTGCCGAACATATCGGCGGGCTCGTCGGTCAGTCCGACGTAGTTCCCGTAGCTCTTCGACATCTTGCGCACGCCGTCGGTGCCTTCGAGCAGGGGCAGGGTCAGGCATACCTGGGGCTCCATGCCCATCTTCTCCATCAACTCGCGACCCGCCATGAGGTTGAACAGCTGATCGGTACCGCCAAGCTCCACATCGGCCTTGATCATGACGGAGTCATAAGCCTGCATGATGGGATAGAGGAATTCGTGCACGCCGATGGGAAGATTGCCGTTGTAGCGCTTGCTGAAGTCATCGCGCTCGAGGATCCTGGCTACGGTAAACAATCCGGTCACCTTGAGGATGTCTTCCAAACCCATGGAAAGCAGCCACTCGGAATTGTGGCGCAAGGTGGTCTTTTCGGGATCGAGGATCTTGAATGCCTGATTGACGTAAGTCTGCGCATTGGCAGCCACCTGCTCGGAAGTAAGCTGGGGACGGGTGGAATTTCGTCCGGAAGGGTCGCCGATCAAAGCCGTGCCATCGCCGATGATCAGCGTGACATGATGGCCCAGGTCCTGGAACGCGCGGAGCTTGCGAAGAGGCACCGCATGACCGATATGGATGTCGGGGGCGGTGGGGTCGACGCCAAGCTTGATATTCAGGGGCTCATCGCGCTTCAGCTTCTTGATGAGCAACTCCTCCGGCTTGATTTCGAAAACGCCGGACTTGATGATTCTCAGTTGTTCTTCAGGTGCAAGCATCGAATTCCTTTCATATTGATACGGCGGTGCATTATATCATCCTGCACCGCCGATTGAGGTCTGCTAGGAAACGCCGCGGAAGATATGCCCGGTCGTGGTTCCTTCTTTTCGTCCGATTGCATTTCCGTGCTTGATCGCGACATCGCGCGCCCTCACCGCACGGGCAACGGCATCGGTTGTCTCGGAGGTATTCATCATGGCGGTATCGACCATGAGCGCACCTACCCCGACCTGGAGCAGGTCGGGAACCAGATGCGCGATATCCAAGGGAACCGCATTGTAGACATGGCTCCTGCCGCAGCAATCGGTTACCACGGGCATTTCGTATCCCTTGCGGTCCTTGAGGTAATGGGGGCTGCGCCTTCTAGGGCAGCTTGCGCAATTCTGATTGCAGGGACCCTGGCTCATGAGCAGGCAATGCTCGGTGACCATCAGCTCGGTGCTGCCGATAACGGTCACGCCGAGCTCGACCGAACCGCAATCGCCCAACTGCTGGATCTGACCCAAAGCCAGTTCGGGGGAAAGCCACACGCGCTTCACTCCCCTGCGTGCCATGGAGTCCAGGGTGAGGGGGTTGATGACGGGCACGTGCGGCCCGACTTCCACTTCCGCGCCCATTTCCCTGGCCCTGTCGATCTGGCCCAGGTTTTCCACCAGCACGGTCTTTCCCGGTTTGACATATTTCCACGGGTCGAAATCGAAGCGCTCCTCCCTGGTGCCGGGAAGGGGATCCTTGTCAACCGTGGGCATGACGATGATCGACTTATTGGGATAGCCCGCCTGGGCAACCGTTTCCGAAAGCTGGCCGGCTACCACCGATTCGCCGCGCTTGTAGTTGATCGCGGGAACGTACACGACATCGGCGCCCGCTTTCTTTGCCGCCCGCGCGCACGCCGCATTGGTTGCCAAAGCCGCAACCAGGCATCCATGGGTGCGCAGATGGGGCAGATCGGGCGAATCCACCACCTTGGGAAGCAGACGGTTCCTATACGGCTCGAGCATGGCCTGTTCCAGGCGCTCGGCAGCCTCGGCACGCATCTTGTGCAGCAGCGAGAAGCCGATCCCCACCCCATCGTCCAGCTGGACATCCAGATCTTCCAGGCAAAACGGCGTGGAACCGAAACGGTCGATATGGCTGCGCACATCATCTGCGCTGACCGACTTCGTGCGGGCGGCCTCCACCACGGGACCTTCGACGGTCGCGAATTCCCCGGAAGGCGCGCACAGGGTGAGGATCGCCGGGGACCCGATACCCAGCGCGATGCTTCCCGTAATGGGAACACGGGGCTCCAACGGACTATCGACGTATTCCGCCGCAGCGCTGCGGACGCGGAACACCCTGTCGCCCTTGCCGACACGTTTGGGAACCCTGACGCGGAAAACCCCTGCACGCCCCCGCTTCAGCTCCTTGATGGTGTGGGCGAAATGGCCCTTCCCCGTCCAGAATTCGATGACATCGCCGACAAGCAGATCCTGCTCGCAGGCGATGTCGACGATTTCCTGGTCCACTTTCGAAACGCGACCGATAAAGACGCCGCGGTTGTTGGGACGGGAATAGCTCATCATCTCGTTCGAAGTATCGTTGGTCAGGTATGCCGTGGTGAAGCCCCTGCTGAAGGCTTCGGAAAGCACGCGCATCTCGTCCTGGGTGGGACGCGCGCTTGCGGGAACGTCCTCTTCGTCGGCGCAGGCAAGCACTCGGTCGAGCACCGCCCTATACACTCCGACCACAGCGGAGACGTATTCGGGCGACTTCATGCGCCCTTCGATCTTAAGGGAGGAAACCCCGCAGGAAACCAACTCGGGGAGCAGCCCGACAGAACACAGATCCTTCGGAGAAAGCAGGTGTTCGCCGGGGGCATCCAGGGACTTGCGCAGGGCCTTATTATGCAACTCGTACGGCAGCCTGCATGCCTGGGCGCACATGCCCCTGTTCGCAGAACGGCCGCCGATCATCGACGACATGAAGCACTGCCCGGAATAGCAGATGCAGATGGCGCCATGCGCGAAGGTCTCCACTTCCAAGCCGAGCTTCTGGGCTTCAGAGCACAGGTAATCGATTTCGATCAAGGACATCTCGCGCGCCAAGGTCACGCGCTTCGCCCCGATTCTGGCGGCAGCCTGCAAGCCCGCAAGGTTATGGGTGTTCATCTGGGTCGAGATATGCAGGCGCGCATCCGGAAGGGTACGGTGGATTTCGTCCGCAAGACCGATATCCTGGACGATGAATGCGTCGACGCCCGCACGATACGCCTGCCTCACCAGTTCAAGCGCCGCATTCGCTTCGCTGGGAAGCACGATGGTATTCGTGGTGAGATAGATCTTGCAACCACGCAAATGCGCATAATCGCAGATCCTGGGCAGGTCTTCGAGTGTGAAATTATCGGCACCCCGGCGCGCGTTGAAACGATCGGCGCCAAGGTAAACCGCATCGGCCCCCGCCCGCACTGCGGCGTGAAGGCACGCCTCATTGCCGGCAGGAGCCAGAAGCTCGATGCTGTTGTTCTTCATTGTGGTTTTTGCCTTTACTGGTATCGCCTATCCGGCAAGCTTCTTTACCGCCTCATCGGCCTTATCGAGCTTGCCCACCGCATCATTGTAGCTTTGCTGGATGCCCTCGATTTCAGCCTGGGCATCCTCGGCGGTCATTTCGCCATTCTGGACCTTTTCGTACACGTCAACATAGGTGCTCATCGCCTGATCGAGCTCATCGAGCGCGGAGACGTAGGCGTCTTTGACATCGGTCAGGGCATCGGTTGCATCCTGTTCCCTGATCTGGTCCAAGATTCCCTGGGCATTGCCGAGCTGGGTCTTCATGGCGACGATATTCTGTTCGGACGCCGCCGCTTCGAACTCGTCCATGACGTCCTGGAGATCGCCGACCCGGCTGCTCAGAAGGGAGAGGCACTGGCGGTTCTCGCTTGCCTCCTTGTCTCCCTCGGGCGTTCCAGTGCACGCGCAGAGGGAAAGGAGCAGCGCGCAGCAGGCAAGAGCCATTGCCGCGATACGTGAAATCTTACGGTTGAGCATGTTCGTTCCTTACCGTCGGTTCAGGGCCTTCGATCAATACATCTCGCCAGTCGTGGTCGAGTTGCCACCGGCTCCATTGTCGCCGCCATCACCGCCATCGCCATAGCCGTTGCCATTACCGTCTTCTCCGGTACCATCATCGTCGCCGTTGCCATAGGGGTCGTCTTCACCCGTTGTCGTACCGTCGTCGAGATCGTCATCGTCGTCATCCGTCGTGGTAGTGGTGGCATCGTAATAATAGTAGTTCTGGTTCGTGACGCTTCCGCCACCGAGCTTCGTGTATTCCTCGGTTGTCAGCGTCCTGTAATGGGGCGCCAACGCATTCTCCATGGGGAACTGCTCGATGGGCTGACCCTGGAGCAGAGAGCCTACGAAGGAGCTGAATACGCTCGTTGCCGTGAAGGATTCCGGCATGGTCTTTTCCTGGCGGGCACCCAGCCAAATGGCAACGGAATACTGGGGGGTGATACCGCAGAACCAGCTGTCACGCCACTGCTCTGAGGTACCCGTCTTGCCCGCGACCTCCTGGCCGGTGTACAGCGCGGCCGCAGTACCGGTACCGCCGGTAACCACGCCTTCCATGACCTGTTCGGTCGCCTTGGCCACATCCTCTTCCAGCACGCGCTCGCCTTCGGTGTTCGCCTCGAAGATCACGTTGCCATCCTTGTCCTTGATGTTCTCGATGGCAACGGCCTCTCGATGGATACCGCCCGTGGCGATGGTCGCATATGCCTCTGCCATCTCGCGAACGGTAACGCCCTGGGAACCCAACGTGATAGAGGGTACCGATTCGAGCTCGGTATCGATTCCGCAGCGCTTCGCCATATCGACCACCTTATCGGTGCCGATGGTGTCGATCAGACGCGCGAAACCGGTATTGGAAGACACCGCGAAAGCGCCTGCGATGGTCTTGGTGCCATAATTGGCCTTGCCGTAGTTCTCGACATTCCAATTGTCGATAGTAACCGTGGAAGAGCAGTTCACCGTCGTGGAGTTGGGATCGATACCGTCCTCGATGGCAGCTGCGAGCGTGAAGGTCTTGAACGAGGAACCGGGCTGCCTGGTCGCCTGGGTGGCAAGGTTGAACTCGTCGGTCTCGTAGTCGCGTCCGCCGACCAGCGCCTTGATGAAGCCCGTGTCGGGATCGACGGCAACCAACGCCATTTCCAGCTCATCGTCGCCAAGGCCCTCGAGCTTGTCGTTGACCGCCTTCTCCGCTTCCTCCTGGGCATTGACGTCAAGCGTGGTCGTGACGGTCAAACCTCCCTTGAACACCTGCTCTTCGGAATACTGCTCAAGCAGCACCTGGCGGACATAGCTGGTGAAATAGGGGTATGCCAGGATGCCATCATCGTCGGGAGCGGGCTCGGGATTAACGCCCAAGGGCTCGGCAACCGCCGAATCGTATTCTTCCTGGGTGATGTCGCCGTTAGAGAGCATGCGGTTCAGCACCAGGTTGCGGCGTTCCAGGCACGCATCGGGATAGTCGATGGGGTTGTTGTAGGTAGGAGACTGGGGAATACCCGCCAAGGTCGCCGCCTCGGACAGGGTGAGATCCTTTGCAGACTTCTGGAAATACTTTTCAGCTGCGGCTTCGATTCCATACGCGCCCGAACCGTAGTTGACCGTATTCAGGTACATCAGCAGGATTTCGTCCTTGCTGTAGATTTCCTCGAGCTTCAATGCGATATACGCCTCGCGCACCTTGCGCTTGTAGGTCTGGTCTCCCGCTTCGGAGGCAAGCACGGTGCTCCTGACGAACTGCTGGGTCAAGGTAGATGCGCCCTCCCTGGCACCGCCCGTGATGTTGTTCACCGCAGCACGGAGGATACCCTGGATGTCGATGCCGTTATGCTCGTAGAAGCGCTCATCTTCGGTATCGACCGTGGCCTTCGTCACATACTCGCCCACTTCATCGAGGGAATCCAAGGGCTCGCGGTCTTCCAAGTAGAATTCGGCAAGCAGCGTGGTTCCATCCGATGCGTAGACGCGCGTCTTCCTTGCAAGCGTGTACTGCGACTGGTCTTCGTAGTCGGGAAGATCCTTGAGCCAGGAATTGCCCAAGACCATGGCGGTCGAGAAGGCAACCACCGCAAATACCGCCAGGACCGCAAGGACGATCAGAAACGGCACATAACGGCGCTTGTTCTTGGTTCCATGTCGATGCTTCAGGGCACGCGAAGCCATAGTACCTCCATCAATGGTGAAACGTTTTACGCTCTTTCGCGTCAATGTTCTAGCCTATAACAAACTGGGCTTGATTTCAGAAAAGGCTACAAAAACACAGACAGCGGGCTGATCGAAACAGCCCGCTGTCTGGAAACCGATCTAGTTATCGGAGGGCATTGAGCGACTCTTGCACCGCAAGCGCGTCCTCGGGACTGCGTGCCGCGATCATGATCGTATTGTCACCGGCAACGGTGCCGAGCGATCCGAGCAGGCCCGCCATATCGATTGCGCCGGCGACACCGGGAGCACCGCCGGAGTAGGTCTTCACGACCACGAGGTTGCCTGCAACGTAGATATCTTCCACCAATTCGGAGACCATGCGATGCAGACGAAGATCCTCGGGCAGCACGTAGCATCCACCCTGGGTCTTCATGAGGCCGATATCGGCGATATCGCGGGAAATCGTCGCTTGCGTGCAGTCATATCCCTGGGCTTGGAGCAGCTCTGCAAGCTCCTTCTGGGTGTGAACCTGATGCTGGCGGACGATAGTGCGGATAACATCCCGACGCTGTGCGCGCTTCTTCATTCCTGCTAGTACCCTTCTATGCGCACTTCTGCAAATTTAATTCCTTATTTTGTACAGAACTGCATAATAGTCAACATAAATCGGCATTTTTTGTATATCTTTCTATCAAGTTCGGCAGATGGGCCCGGGCTCGGCGCATCGATGGTACGCCTATGCGCCCAAAACGCCTTCCAGATAGTCCGCCAATGCAGAGGCCTCGGCTTCGGTGCAGATCAAGGGCGGCAGGAAGCGCAGGGTATGGGGACCGGTTGCGTTGAGCAGGAAGCCATCGGCAAGCGCATCGAGCACGACCTTGTTCGCGTCCGCCTGAGGCACATCGCACCCTACCATCAAACCGAAACCACGAACGTTCTCGACGCCGGGAATGGCACGAAGGCGGTCGCGCAGGTAGGCACCTACCGCATCGATGCGCTCGAGGGTGCCGGGCTCGCCCAGGGTGGAAAGCGTCGCATAGGCGGCGGCAACGGCCAGGTTGCTTCCGCCGAAGGTGGTTCCGTGGTCGCCCGCTTCGAAGGCGCAGGCGACTTCCTTCTTCGCGGCGCACGCACCCGTGGGGAAGCCGGAGGCGATTCCCTTGGCCATGGAAACGATATCGGGCACGATTCCGAAATTCTGGAAACCAAAGGGCTTGCCGGTGCGATAGATACCGGTCTGCACCTCATCGGCGATGACCAGGGCACCGTGCTCGCGGCAGAGGCGCTGAACGCCCTGCAAGAATTCCGCCGTGCAGGGATGGACGCCGCTTTCGCCCTGGATGGGCTCCACCATGACGGCGCAGATCTTGTTCGCGGGATCATCGAAAAGCGCCTTGAGGGCAGGCAGGTCGTTGATGGGCGTATGCAGGAAGCCGCCGGGGACGGGCTGGAATGCCTCCTGCTTCGCAGGCTGCGCGGTCGCCGCAAGGGTTTCCATGGTTCGGCCATGGAAGCTGCGCTCCAAAGTGACGATGTCGGTTCCGCCATTGCCGAAGCGACGGGCATACAGGCGGGCGAGCTTCATCGCGCATTCGTTCGATTCCGCACCGGAGTTGGAGAAGAAGGACTGCCAGGTGAAGCGCTCGCCCTCTTCCAGACCCCAATTCAGCAGATCGGAAAGCATCCGGGCAACCTGGCCCCTCTTCTCGATGTAGTAATAGTTGCTCACATGGATGAGCTTGGAGGCCTGGTCGGCAACCGCCTGCACCACGGCAGGGTGGCAATGGCCCAAGCTGCACACGCCGATGCCGGCGATGAAATCCAGAAGCTCGCGCCCCTGGTCGTCGACGACCTTCATGCCCTTGCCCTCCACCAGGCAGATGGGCTTACGGGCGAAGGTCCCCATCACGTATTCGGATTCAAGCGCCTTCTGTTCTTCCAGAGACATGGGTCTACCTCCATTCGCGGGGATTGGGATGACTGGCGTGGGGCGTGCTGTAAGTGCGGTTGTAGCGGTTTTCGGTCAGCTTCTGCGCGAAATTGCCGATCGGGGTGCTCTCGCTGTAGTACAGCTCCTTGGTCCGATGGACCACGGTACCGACGCCGGTGTCGGTCAGAAGCTCGAGCAGAAGCGAATGGGGCGTGATCCCATTGATGATATGCGCGCGTTCGACGCCCGCATCGAGCGCGGTGATGCAGCTTTTCAGCTTGGGAATCATGCCCGAAGAGGTTGCTCCGATGTCGATGATCGCCTGGGCTTCTTCCATGGTCATGTTGGAAATCAGGGAATCCTTGTCCTCGAAATCCTGGTACAGGCCGTCCACGTCGGTGAGGAAGATGATCTTATGCGCACCGATTGCCGCAGCGATATCGCCCGCAACGGTATCGGCATTGATGTTGTAGTAACCGCCATCCTCGCCGAGCGCGATACCCGCGATGACGGGGATGTAATCCGCGGCGATGACTTCCTGGATGAAGTTGGGATTGATCGCGGTGACCCTGCCGACGCGGCCCAGATCGGGACTGATGGCCTCGGCGATGACGGTACCGCCGTCGATGCCCGAAACACCCACGGCAAGGTTGCCGTGCTCGTTGATTTCGCGGACCAGATCCTGGTTCACCTCGCCCACCAGGATGGTGCGGCAGACTTCCATGCCCTCATCGGAAGTGACGCGAAGACCATTCTTGAACTCCACGGGAATGCCGGCGCGCTCGAATCCGGCACTGATCGCCTTACCGCCGCCGTGGACGATAACGGGGTTCAAGCCGACGATCTTCAGCAGGACGATGTCGCTCATCACCTGCGCGCGCAGCTCGGGATCGACCATCGCCGACCCGCCGTACTTGATAACGACCGTCTTGCCGGTCGCGCCCTTGATCCAAGGAAGGGCCTCGGCCAGAACCTTGGCCGCCTTGTAGGTTTCCGCTTCTACTCGCGTATCTCTAGCAAATTTCATGATCGGTAATCTCCATTGATGGTTACGTATTCATGGGTGAAGTCGCAGGTCCACACGGTCGTTGCCGCGTCGCCTGCTCCAAGCTGGACATCGATGACGATTTCGGAATCCTCGAAACGGCGCAGCGCCTCGTCTTCGCTGAATTCCACATTCAGGCCCTTGCGGCAAACCGGCATGCCCATGATGTCGATGGAGCAATCGGTCTGCTGGAAACGGGCCCCGGACTTGCCTACAGCCGCCGCGATGCGCCCCCAGTTGCAGTCATGGCCGAAGATAGCCGTTTTCACCAAGGGGGAATTCGCGATGGCGCGTGCTGCCAGGTCGGCATCCGCATCGGAAGCCGCACCTGCAACGTTCACCGTGACGAGCTTCGTCGCACCTTCGCCGTCGGTCGCGATCTTGCGGGCGAGATCGGTGCAAACCGCCATCACTGCGGCTTCGAGCTCTCGATGCGCCCGGCTCCCGCGTTCGATGCGAGCACTAGGACATGCCTTGCCGCTTGCCATCATGAAGCAGGTATCGTTGGTCGAGGTATCGGAGTCGACAGTCACCTTGTTGAAGCTCTTCTTCGCGCAGGAAAGCAGGATTTCATGCAAGAGCTCCGAATCGACGGGGGCATCGGTGGTGACGACCGAGATCATGGTCGCCATATTGGGCATGATCATGCCCGAGCCCTTCACCATGCCGCCCACGGTGATGGTCGCCCCGCCCAATGCAGGGTCGGCACTAACGTAGGAAACGGCGCATTCCTTGGGAACCGTGTCGGTGGTCATGATCGCACGCGCTGCATCGTGGCCGGCCTGCACCGTATCGGAAATGCCCTCCAGAAGTGCCGGGACCCCGCTTTCGAAGGGCTTGGTGTCCAGCTGCTGCCCGATGACCCCGGTGGAAGCAACCAGCACGTCTTCGGCAGCGCAGCCCACGAAACCCGCAACGATATCGGCGGTTTCCCTCGCCTTTGCAAGGCCGGTATCGCCCGTCGCTGCATTTGCGATACCGGAATTCACCACGATTGCACGGGCGGTTCCCGCGCCGGTGCCGTTCAGATGCTCGCGGCTGACGATAACGGGAGCAGCGCAGAACACATTGGTGGTGAAAACGCCCGCTGCTGCGCATAGCTCGTCTGCCACGACCAGGGCCATGTCGAGCCTGCGCGGATCCTTGCGGAAGCCCGCATGGATTCCGCCAGCGGTAAAGCCCTTCGCGCAGGTGATCGCACCATCTTCGATGAAGTCAAGCTCGATTCCCTGGGCAACTTCGGGCCCGATCGCCTGGGATAGGCGCAAGGGTTCGATTCTCTTATTCGCCATTGGGGATCCTTTCGATTAGATGGGAAGGGCCATGCTTGCCAGGCCCTGATCTTCGGGCAAGCCGAAGACGATGTTGGCGCACTGGACCGCTTGATCGGCGGCACCCTTGCCCAGGTTGTCGATCGCACCGACCGCAACCAGGGTTCGCGTGGCGGGATGATACGCAAGGCCCACCTGGGCGCGATTGGATCCGGCAACGCTTGCCGTCTTGGGCATCTGCCCCAAGGGCAGCACCGTAACGAAGGGGCTCGACGCGTAGAAGTCCCGATACAGGGCATGGGTTTCTTCCAGATCGAAACCATCCGCCGCCTCATCGGTCAGCTGCATGGTGACGGTGGAAAGCAGCCCGCGGTTCATGGGAACCAGGTGCGGGATGAACAGCACCCTGCCGGGAAGGCCCAGGATCTGCTCGATTTCGGGGGTATGGCGATGCTTACCGACGCCGTACGCCTCGGCATTCTCGTTCGCGTTGCAGAAATGGGTGCGGGGACCGGGCTTCTTGCCGGCGCCGGTCACGCCGGAAATCGCCTGCACATTCACCGTACCCGCAACCATGCCCGCGTTCACCGCGGGGAAGGCGGCAAGGGATGTTGCCGTGGGATAGCAACCCGCGCAGGCAACCAGAACCGCTTCGCCGCGCGCATGGTCGGCTGCAACGCGGTCGAGCTCGTCGCGCGTGATCTCGGGCAAGCCGAAGGCGCAGGTTTCCAAAAGCTCGGGGGAAGTATGCACGGTCCCATACCACTGCTCGTACACCGCAGGATCCTTCAGGCGGTAATCGGCGGAAAGATCCACCACCGTCACACCCGCCGCCAGAAGGGCGGGAGCCTGGGCGAGCGCCGCAGTGTGGGGCACCGCCAGGAATGCGAGGTCGCACTCCTTCAGTTCAGGGGTGCTGTGCTTGGAAAAGCGAAGATCGCTGATTCCCGCGAAAGCGGGATACATGTCCGCAAGCAGGATGCCGGCATCGGCATCGCTGGTGATGACGGACAGCTCGAAGGAAGGGTGCTCGATGATGCGGCGAACGAGCTCCACGCCGGCGAAACCCGCAGCACCAACCACACCAACTCGATAGCCCATTTAACCTCCTTTGACAAAATATTCATTTTTACGAATCTTTTTTGCATTTTATGCAGTTTGAAACCTACCACTTTATTGAACGATAGTAAACGGAATACAGGTTTTCTCGATAAAAGGCGTCCGAGAGCAAGAAAGGACCGTCCGGAATCCACTCCGGACGGTCCCCTCGAAGCCAACGCAGCCCGCAGGGCCGATTAGCAATTTGGTGTGTGACGGTAGGTCGGGACGGCTTCCTCGAGCATGCGGATCGCCTGCTCGTCGGTGCCCTGGAGCGCCCCCCGCAGCTCCGCAAGCTTCGATTCTATGTTCTCGAAGCTCACTTCCCTGCCCTTCGAGATCATGATGGATCGATGGTGCGTGGGGACCGTGGTCTCCTCGCTCATAAGGAGCTCCTCGTAGAGCTTTTCCCCTTCCCTGAGGCCCGTGAAAACGATCTTGATATCCTGGTCCGGAGTCAAACCGGAAAGCTGGATCAAGCCCTTCGCAAGATCGACGATCTTCACCGGCTCGCCCATGTCGAGGATGAAGATCTCGCCGCCCTTCGCCATGCCGCCCGCCTGGATGACCAGGCGCGCCGCCTCGGGGATGGTCATGAAGAAGCGCTCGATGTCGGGATGCGTCACGGTAACGGGCCCGCCTGCCGCGATCTGGCGCTTGAACAAGGGGATCACGCTGCCGTTGCTTCCCAGCACGTTGCCGAAGCGCACCGCGGAGAACACCGTTTGGCTGTGCGCCGCGTAGTACTGCATCACCATCTCGCCCATGCGCTTGGTCGCACCCATCACGCTGGTGGGGTTGACCGCCTTGTCGGTGGAGATAAAGATGAAGCGCTTCACGCCGAATTCGTCGGCAATACGGACGGTGTTGAGGGTGCCGAAGACATTATTGTGGAGCGCCTCGCGCGGGCAGGCTTCCATGAGCGGCACATGCTTGTGGGCCGCGGCATGGAAGACGACGCTGGGATGGTGTTTCTGAAAGACATCGCGCAGCCTGGATTCGTCGCATACGCTGCCGATTTCGATGATGATGTCGATATCGAAATACTCGGATAGCAATTCGTTCCGAAGCATATAGGCGTCGTTTTCATAGACGTCGAAGATGACCACGCGCTCGGGAGCGACGGTGCAAACCTGCCTGCAAAGCTCGGAGCCGATAGAACCGCCGCCGCCTGTGACAAGAACGGTCTTTCCCGTGATGTAACCGGAAACGGAGCGCGTGTTCAGCATCACCTCATCGCGTCCCAAAAGATCGGCGACATCGACATCGCGCAAGGCCACATCGTCCAATTCGTCAACACGCAGCTCGCGCACATTGGGCAGGGTGCGCAGCTTGCAATCGGTGCGGGTGCAGATATCGTAGATGCGCTTGCGGTCGTTCAAGGTCGCCGATGGAATGGCAACGACGATCTGCTCGATACCGTAGGCTTCCACCAGCTTCTCGATATCCGCGCTGGTACCCTCCACCTTGATGCCATGGATGCGCTGCCCGCGCTTCTCGCGGTTGTCATCGACTGCGAGCAGGGGAATACCGGGCATGAGGGGGTCTTTCGACAGCATGCGGTTGATCACCAGCGAGCCTGTCTCGCCTGCACCCACGATAAGGGAACGGGGACGCGGCTGGTTGGCAACAGGGGCCGCGAACTTGCGCATCTGAAGGGGCATGACGCGGAAGAGCGCGCGCACGCCACCGCAGAACAGGGTGAGCATCAGCCATGCCGCGAAGGATACCCTGATGGGAAGCCGATCGCCGATCGCCCACAGCACCACCGCACCTCCCAGGGTGGAAAGCATGAGGGCGAGCATTATCTGCACCGCCTCATCGATGGAGGCGTATTCCCACAGGTTGTTATACAGGCGGAACAGCGCCAGGACCATGATGTTTATCAGGGCCAGCACACCGATGACGAAATAGATCTCATGCGAAGTGAAAACCTCGTCGAGCACGTTGGTGAGCAGCGAGGACAGGAAGTAGGCAAGATACGTCGCCGCAACATCCGCAACCAGCAGCAAGGCGGTACGCTTGTTAATGAACATATTCACCTTCTTTTAGATTCGATGCGCCCGAAAAGCATTCAGGACCCCGACTGGAACGACAGAGCGCAGACGGGCGGGCTTCCCTCTTCAAGAATCGAAGGCAAATTGTGGCACATCATGGGCTAGCATGGGCGAAACGCCATCAAACATATACAGCGAAACGCTGCCCACCCGATGCGGACAGCCCCAGAACGGAGGAGGGACCATGCACGATAACAGCGGGAAACTGGTGACGGTCAGCTACACCGCCAAGCTGGATGACGGCTGGCTGTTCACCCAGGCGACTCCCGATGCTCCCATCACCTTCCCCTGCATCGACGGCATGATGCTCCCCGAATTCATCGACACGGTCAGGCATATGGAACCGGGGCGAACCGCAAGCGTGCGCGTCTCCCCCGAGGACGCGTTCCAGGAATGGACCGAAGAACGGCTGATTTCACTTGATCGAAGCAAGCTGGCGAATGCGAACGAGCTGAAGCCGGGGGATATAGTGCACCTACAAGACGACAAGGGAACCGAATACCCCGCACGCCTGGTTTCCCTGGACGGAGATACCGCGCTCTTCGACGCGAATCACGGATCGGTGGCCCAGGGGTTGAACTTCCGAATCACCCTGCATGCCGTACGAGAGCTCCCGTCGCGCTTCGCCGGGCTGTAGGCCGAATGGGAAAATCGGAGAATCTCGCCTGACAGGGCGGGTTTTGCTCTAGACTTCATAAAGCTGCATAAACGGCCCTAAGCCAGGGCCTTAAGAAAGGAATGCAATGAACAACGAAGGAAAGTTCGTAAGGGTCAGCTACGTTGGCACCTTCGATAACGGCGAGGTTTTCGACTCCACCGAGGCACACGGCGGCACTCCCCTGGAATTCATCTGTATGGCAGGCCAGATGATCCCCGGCTTCGACCGTGCGGTTCGCGAAATGGAAGTCGGCGAAATCAAGAAGGTGCACATCCCCTGCGCCGAAGCTTACGGCGAGCGCGACGAGAACCTGATCGTGAACATCCCCAAGGGCCAGGTTCCCAATGTTGACTGGCTTTCCGTGGGGCAGACCCTGTACCTGCAGGATGCAAACGGCACCCCCATCCCCGCACGCATCGCGGAAATCGCCGAAGATGTCATCAAGTTCGACCTGAACAACGAAATGGCAGGCAAGGACCTGAACTTCGAAATCACCCTGATCGAGGCTCTGGATAAGAAGCCCGAAGCGTAGACCTGCAAGCGGTTGATGTATCGGCCGCTCGTACCGGAACCGAGAAGAATACCTCGAAGGGGGCCAAACGGCCCCCTTCGTCATACCTATCCGATATCACACCGCCGCGCAGGCGCGGTCATATGCCTCGTACAGCGGCGCCGGGTCGAAGCCAAAATGCTCGTATCCCGCAAGGACACGGTTCAAGTACTTTTCCGAACAAGGACCCATCTGACGGTCCTGGGGAAGGTAGTACATCACACCCGTCATAGTCTCGCCTTCGCCTTCCCCCGTCAGCACTACCTCCTGGTCCTTCTTCTGATAGCACCGGGGATAACCCTCTCTGCGATCGAGCTCCTCTTCGTCTTCCCGGGTGATCTTCCGCACCACCACGTCAACACTCGAACCCTGCTTGGGATCGACCGAAAGGAAGCAATTGGTCCTGGAATTGCGGAACACCAGCTCATAGTCCTCGAGCTTCGCCGTGCAAACCGGCTGCGCCCCGGGACAGCGCTCGTCCATCTGGGCGATGTTCAGGTTACTTCCATAAGCTACGTAATACACGCAATCGGACAATTCCCCACAGCCTCCTTCTACGATTGCGACATGGCTATTCGCTGCGCAGCGCCTCCACCGGATCGCGACGGGATGCCGCCGTGGACGGAATCAAGCCTGCCACGAAGGTAAGCACCACGCTGATGCAGATGAGGATGATCGCGCTGCTCCAGGGAAGCGCCAAGATTCCCTGAACATCGAACGCATTCGCAACGATCGCGTTCACCGGCACGGAAACCAGCATCACCACGGCAATTGCGAACACGCCCGCCATCAAGCCCTCGATGATGGTTTCGGCATTGAACACATTGGCGATATTGCGCTTGGAGGCGCCCATTGCACGCAGGATGCCGATTTCCTTCTTGCGCTCGAGCACGGAAATATAGGTGATGATGCCGATCATGATGGAGGAAACCACCAGCGAAATGCTCACGAAGGCGATCAGGACCATGCTGATCATGTTCACGATATTATTGACCGAGCTCATGAGCACGCCGGCGATGTCGGAATACTCGATAGTGCGTTCCTTCTCGCCTGCTTCCTCCGCCTTGGCGTTGTAATCGTCGATGAATTCCACCACCTTATCCTTCGCAACGAAATCGGTGGGATACAAGGCGATGGAAGAGGGATTGGCCTCGTCGGCATAACCCAGCTTGGAAAGGTTCTTCTCGTACGTGAGCTCTTCGGAGTTCATGTAGTTGGTGATGAGCGAAGCCAGATCCTCTTCGGTCATATTGAACTGGATCGCGTTGGCAAACGCATCGGCATTGAAGCTGAAACCGCTGCTCATAGCGCTGGAAAGACCTTCCATGCTGCTCTGGAGCTGACCGGAGATGGCGCTTTGCAGGGTTGATCCCAAGGAGTCGGTCATCGCGGCAAGCTGCGTGGTCATAGCCTCTGCCATCTGATTGGCCATAGCGCCCGCCGCCTGCTCCATCATCGCGCTCAGCGATGCGGAAAGATACGGGGCGAACTGGTTGGTCAGATAATTCTGCATGGCAGATTCGACCATCGCCTGGGTCCCCGCTTGCAGCTCCTCGCCCAACTGGTCGACGATAGCCTGGCCGCCGCTGGCCATATAGTCCTGATACAGCGAATTGAAATCGGTGCTGGGATCCATCAGGATGCTGGGGTCCAAGCCTGCCAGATAGGCGGAGAAACCGCCTGCAAGCTGGGCGTTCGCATCGGAGATAGCCTGCTGCTGCTCTTCGGTGAGGCCGCCTTCGCCCGCCGTGCCCGATCCATCCAAGGTGAACTGGGGCGCACCGGCGATGATTTCCTGCATGGCCTCGTTGCTGAACATGGAGGATACCGCGCTGGTATCCACTTCGAGGTTGCTCGTATCGATGGAGCCCATGCCGCTCATATCGATAGAGCCGGCATCGAATCCTGCACCCACCCCTTCAAGTGCGCTGGTATCGAAGCTGAATGCGCTTGCCAGGGCGGCCTCATCCACGGAAAAGACGTTCTCCATATCGAAGGCGCTGCCCTCTTCGCTTTCCAATTCCTCGAAGGTCTTACCGGTGAAGACATCCCTTTCAGGATCTGCCATCTGCTCCTGGACGATCTGCGACTGCTCGGCCTGATCGCTTAAGTGGCGGACCAGGTCACCCTTGTAGGCAACACCCTCGGAAAGCAGCGTCATATCGGCGCCCTCCTTAGGCTGAACCACGCCTACGATCTTCAATTCGACGCCGTTCGCGATGCGGTCCTTCATGAATTCGGAGTCATCGGACATGTCGGTCCAGGAACCCTGTTCTTCGTTCTTCTGGTAGGTTTCGCTGGGAGCCAGGACACGGAAGGTCGTTCCCAAGGCGTCTTCGTAGGAGAAATCCACATGCTCTTCGGGAATCGAGGGATCCTTGCCTTCCAGGACGTCGCGGAACATGGGCTCGAGCGCCGTGGAATCATAAACATCGAGGCCGTAGAGGGTGTAGTCGGTGATTTTCCCGTCGCCCGAAAGGACGAGCAGGGCCTCGTCATAGGAATCGGGCCACTCGCCTGCCACCACTTCCACCTGGCTGCGGATAAGGTCTTCGTCATCGATCATCTGCTGGAAAACGCTCGTCGTGGCAGAACCCACCGAGAACGACGATTGCGCCGCACCAGGCATGAGCATGCTGTCCAAGCTTGAGGGAGACAACTGATGGATGCCTTCAGCGGTATCGGCGCTATAAATCAGAGGCTCGACATCGTAGTAGTACTGAATCGCACTCGTGTAATCCTTCAAGTCGGAGCCATCGCTTTCGATGTAGTCCCTGAATGCGGAAAGGTCGTTGTTCTTCACTTCGGCGAACATATCGGTCATGACCGAGACCTGCTTGATGTTCCCCTTGCCGGAAAAATCCGAAGGCCCATCGGTTTCGCCCACCTGCATCGTCATGAGCTTGGTCATGTCGAAGCTCGACTTGGAAATAGTCAAGGGAAACGAGGACATGGCCTCGCTTTCGGTCTTGTCGATGTAGTTGCTCACACCATTGGAAAGCGCCAGGATCGCAGCGATACCGATGATACCGATCGAGCCCGCGAAGGCGGTCAGGAAAGTGCGGCCCTTCTTGGTCATCAGGTTATTGAAGGAAAGGGAAAGCGCCGTCATGAAGGACATGGAAGAATACTTCTTCCTGCCCTTCGCCGCGTCCCGGTCGATCTCCGCCTGCACTTCTTCGTCGGAATATGCACGAACCGAAGGATCGGCGCCCTCTTCGGCCCTATCCCCTCCATCACCTTCCTGCTCGGTAAGCTGCGCGCTTTCAGAAGCGGAAAGGGGTGCGGAGTCGTCGGTGATGCGCCCGTCCGCCAAGCGGACAATGCGGTTCGCATAACGCTCGGCAAGTTCCGGGTTGTGGGTAACCATGATGACCAGGCGGTCCTGGGCGATTTCGGAAAGAAGGTCCATCACCTGGATGCCGGTTTCCGTATCCAAAGCGCCGGTAGGCTCGTCGGCAAGCACGATATCGGGGTCGTTGATGAGCGCACGGGCAATCGCGACGCGCTGCATCTGGCCGCCGGAAAGCTGGTTGGGTTTCTTGTCGACATGCTCGCCCAAACCGACGCGCTCGAGCGCCCGAGTTGCACGCTCCTTGCGCTCTTCGGCGTCCACTCCGGAAAGCGTAAGCGCCAGCTCCACGTTGGCTAAGATGGTCTGATGCGGGATGAGGTTGTAGCTTTGGAAGATGAAGCCGATGCGGTGGTTGCGGTAGGTATCCCAATCGGCATCTTTGTACTTGCTGGTGGAAACGCCATTGATCACGATGTCACCGGAATCGGCGTGGTCCAAACCGCCCAGGATATTGAGCAAGGTGGTCTTGCCGGAACCGCTGGGGCCCAGCACCGCGACGAATTCATTATCACGGAATGCGAGCGACACGCCATCGAGGGCGGTCTGCTGGAAGTCCGCAACCTTATACGACTTGCGGATGTCCTTGAGTTCGATCATCGCCTCATCCCTTTCCAAAGAAGCACGTCGTTCCATTATAGGAATCAAGCGGATTGAGGCAGACAACGGAAAGATTACAGAAAAAGAAAAGGCACGGGCCGAAGCGTCGACCCGTGCCAAAAATCCTACGGATAATTCCTACGCCTGCAGGATCGCACCCTTATCGGCAGAGGAGACCAGCTTGGCGTAACGTGCCAGGTAGCCGGTCTTCACCTTCGGTTCGGGGCAGACCCAATTCTCGCGACGGCGTGCCAGCTCATCGTCGGACACCTCGAGCGTGATGGCGCGGTTGGGGATGTCGACGGTGATGATGTCGCCTTCCTCTACCAGGCCGATTACGCCGCCGGCAGCGGCTTCGGGGCTGACATGGCCGATTGCCGCACCGCGGGTTGCGCCGCTGAAACGGCCGTCGGTGACCAGAGCCACTTCGGCACCCAGACCCATGCCCGCGATAGCGGACGTGGGATTGAGCATCTCGCGCATGCCGGGACCGCCCTTGGGGCCTTCGTAGCGGATAACCACCACGTCACCGGGATTGATCTGCTTGGCATAGATGGCCTCGATCGCCTCTTCTTCGGAATCGAAGACACGCGCAGGACCGCTGTGCTTGAGCATCGCGGGATCGACCGCGCTCTGCTTCACGACGCAGCCATCCTTCGCCAGGTTGCCATACAGCACCGCGATGCCGCCCTCTTCCATATAAGGGTCGTCGATAGGGCGGATGGTCTGGGGATCCAGATTGTGCACGCCCTCCAGGTTCTCGCGCATGGTCTTGCCGGTGACGGTCATCACGTCCAGGTCGAGCAGGTCGCGCTTGGCGAGCTCGGTCATAACCGCATAGACACCGCCCGCA
>SFII01000010.1 GCA_004555335.1 Coriobacteriaceae bacterium
ACGGGGAGCATCATCTTCACCGGGGCCTTCATCACCTTTTCCTCCACGTCCGCCCTATGCCTTTGACGGGCTTCCGCCGCAAGGGATTCCAGCTCGTCTGCCAAAGGAGAGCCGAAGCGCATCGACCGGATCACGCTTTCCACGACCCGCTGGAACACCGCCGAGTCATAGCCTGCCGCCACATCGCGGAGCGCTTGCTCGCGGGGTTTCAGGCCAGACCCCCATTCCCCTAGCGCGCGTTCCATTTCCCCCGCCAGGACCCCCGGGAAATACCGGCAATACAGCTTGAGCGCATAGTCGAAGGAAAGGCCGCTGCGCAAGCCCAGGCAGAGCACTTCCAGGGCTTCGGAAAGATGGCCTTCCATCAAGCGCTTCCTGGCACCCGCCTCGCAACCCAGCGCCCAATGAAGCCCGCGCCATCCGGCAATAAGCCCCAATAGCCCGCAGATGAGCGCCAGCTGGACGGAAAGAGCCAAGCCGAACGCCGCACCGACCAAACCCCCCAGGACGCATGCGAGCACGCGGGCCCGTCCCATGCCCTCATCGGACAAGCGCCCGGAAAGCCCCGCAAGCCGGACCCTTTCCGCATAGCCCCCAAGGACCTTCCTGGAACCCGGGCGTCTGCCTGACCCGCCCTCCTTGGACCTGGCAAGCAAGGTCTGCTGGAGGGCGAGGTCGATCAGGAAAGCCGCAAGCCCGGACGAGAGCAGGGGCCTTGCTCCATCGACCCCGCTCGCAGCGCGTTCCTTCAGAGCCCTTCGCCACCTGATAACGGACTCCAGCTCCAAAAGCACCCGGCATGCAAGGAAACCGAAGACCGCCGCACACACCAGGGCGGATGCGAATCTGACTTCGGCGGGAATCATCTAGGACACCTCCACTTTCAAGATCCGCCTGATAAGCATCACGCCGGCGCATTGCATCGCCAAAGCCGCCGCGAGCATCAGCATTCCCGCCGCGCTGGAAAAGAACGGCGCGAGGAAATCCTCCGTCATCAGCGAGAGCAGGCCAACCAAGGCGAAGGTGACACCCGTCACCACCTGGGCGGAAAGGCGCGCCTGGGCGGTTTGCACCTTGAGGGACCTGCGGAGCTCGAGCTCGCCCTCAAGGGATTCCCGGGCTGCATCCAGCACATGGCGCATGCTGCCGCCCGACTTGTGCTGCACCTCCAGCGCCACGGCGATGAAGGAAAGCTCGGGAACCGACTGAGATGACCTGATGAGCTCGATCGCCTCTTCGGCGGAAGATCCGGTCTCCATGGCGTCGCTCGCACGCCCGAACAGATCCGCAATGGGTCCCGCAAGCTCTACCTTCAGCTGGTCGAAGGTCTGCCTGAGGGAAAAGCCCGCATGGAAGCATGCCCCCATGGCGCGCACCGCCTCGGGCAGCGCCTCGCGAACCGCCTCGCGCTGCCTTTCGATCCCACGTACCGCCCACCCGGAAAGCCCCGCCACCAAGCAAGCGGCAAAGGCGATTCCCGCGAGAAGGGACCCGAAAACGGCCCCGGCAAAAAGCAAGAGCGCCATCGCAAAAAGGACATCGCTGCAAATTGCCTCCTTCGAGCACTTGCCGCCGCCAAGGGACACCCTCTGGCAGATGTGCTCGAAATAGCCATCGATCCTCCCGAAGCCCAGGATGCGGGCAGAGAGGCGCGCCAACGGAGGGAACCCCGAAAGAAGCACCCTCGACCGGATGCCGCCGGCACCTGCGCTTCTCTGGATGGAATCCGATTTGACGAATCCCGAAACCGCAGAGACGGCGAAACCGCATGCGCAAAGCCCGAACAAGAAGGCGAAGGCGATTGCCGCTATCCCAGAGAAATCCGATGCATCCATTCCCCCACCTCGCTTTCCTTGGCAACTCCCATTGCGGGAAGCATCCCGATCCACGAAGGCGCCTTGAGCCATTCGCCTTCGCCCTCGCCCCGATCCCAACGGAAAAGGGTATCCATACGAGCCCTTCGAGCCTGCCCATCGAAGGCAACCTGATCCACCTGGCTTACATAACGCCTGCCATCGGCCGCCCTCGCCGTCTGGACGATGCAATCCAAGGCGCTTCCTATCTGGGCATCGATGACGTCTACAGGCAGATCGCTCGCATAGCGCACCATCGTCCCCAAACGAAGGACCGCATCGGAGGGCGAGTTCGCATGCAAGGTGGTCAGGGACCCATCATGGCCCGTATTCATCGCCTGGAGCATATCGAGGGCCTCCGCCCCGCGGCATTCGCCCACGACGATCCGGTCGGGACGCATACGGAGGGAATTGATCACCAGATCCCTGATGCAGACCTCGCCGATTCCCTCGGAGTTCTTAGGCCGTGCCTCCAAGCGCACCACGTGGGGATGCTCATGGAAGCGCAATTCGGCGGAATCCTCGATGGTGATGATCCGCTCCGCATGGCCGATCTTGCACGAGAGCGCGTTGAGCAGCGTGGTCTTGCCACTGCCCGTTCCCCCTGAGACCGCGATATTGCGCTTTGCCCGCACAGCCCAGGTGAGGAATTGCGCCATCTGGGCATCCATCGACCCCGATTCCACCATCTCCTCCAGCAATATCACGTGCTCCCTGAACTTCCTGACCGTCAGCACCGGCCCGTCGAGGGAAAGGGGCGGGATCACGGCATTCACCCTATGCCCTTGGGAAAGACGGGCATTCACCATGGGGGAGGATTCGTCGATGCGCCTGCCAAGGGGCCCGATAATGCGGTCGATCAAGGTCCTGACCTGCTCGTCCTCCGTGAAGGGAGGCTTGAGCTCCTCGAGCTTCCCGTGGCGCTCCACATACAGCGATTTGCATCCATTCACCATGATCTCGGTCACCTGGGGGTCTGCCAGCAACGCCTCGAGGGGACCGAGCCCGAAAACACCATCAAGCAGCGCCCTCGCCAATTCGGCCCTCGCTTGATCCCCCTGGGCCAGCCAGGGGCTTTCCTCGAACACGCGCATGCAGGCGATCCTCAGCTCGTTCTCCGCCTGCTTGGGATTGACAGCCATCATGGACGCCACCTGATCCGAAGGGAGGATATCGCGCACCCTGCGCTTGAGCTCGGCCAATGCAGATCCACGCGGGGACTCCCGCGCATCGCCCCTGCCGGCGGCGTTGACCCATTCGGTCAGGCTCATTTCCTCCTCCTGCCCCACCTGCGCTTGCGGGGTTTCGATTCGACGAAGGGGACGTCGTCCTCCCTCGTGCGGGGCATGGCTTCGTCCATCAGGATCTCCACGCTATGGGCGAAGGCATTGCCCGCTTCGAACAAAGCCATGGGATTGCCGCAACCCAGCTGCTCCTCGACCGAGATGCCCCCGTCGAGCAGCTCGAACACCCGAACACCCTGCAGTGCGCTCGAGGCATCCGCCCCGGAAAACAGCGCCTTCCTGGAACAGCGGTTCATCGCGAACAGGAAACCCTGGGATGCGATTCCACAGGACGCGCAAAGCTCGAGCGCGTGCCTGCATGCCCTGATCGACGAAGGCCGCTGATCGAGCAGGAAGAGCACATTCGAGCTTTCCCCGAGCAACCTCATGTGCACATCGCTCCACGACGCTCCCGTGTTGACCACGATGACGTCGAATCTGGGCCGCAGCAGATCGAGAAGATCTTTGAACCGCGCCGAGACGAATTCCGAGCGTTCCAATCGAAGCGGCGCTGCCAACAACGCCGGCACCCCTTCCGAACATGCCAGACCTTCGATCCTGAGCGGGGATTCCAGCAGCTCGTCGCATCGCAAGGGAGCGTCATCGCCCATCAGGTAGGCAAGGTCCCCGAATTGCAGGTCGGCATCGAGCAGAAGCGTGCGCTTCCCGCAGCGCTTCGCGTAGCATGCGCACAATGCGGCAACGCTGCTTTTGCCGGTTCCGCCGCCCGCACCTGCGACGGTCAGCATCCAAGCACCCGTTGTTCGGGGAGAAACCGCGCAAGCGGCACTTCCCCCCGAAGGGGAAGCTGCACCTTCGGGCGAGGGCAGCGACTGTATAAGGGGCATGCCCGAAGGCATGAGCGGCCCCGGCCTAATGCCTGCAAAGGCATCAGGCACCGAAACCCCGGCATCGCAGGCTCCCTGTACCCGGGCGCCGCCTGCTATGGGAACCGAAGACGGCGCAGCCTGCCCCGCAAGGGGGGAAGGAGCACCCGACGCTCCCGGAAGCCCGCAGCCTCCCCCAAACCGGGCAGGTGCGGGAGCGCCCTGTGCCGCGGCGGCATCCAACGGTCCGGATGCCGAAGGACGCGCCTCGCCGAACAGGGAGAACCTGCTCTTCGCGGTCCTGTACCTGCCCACGAAGGCAGCGCGGTCCATCACGTCGCCCAAACCGGCTGCAGAAGCCCTGCTTGCCAGGGACCCGCCCGCTTCGAAGCCGACGACGCGCACCTCCGCATCGGGACGGTCGTGCTTCAGGGCGGCTGCCAGGTTGATAGCCTCCATCTGGTCGCTTCCCGCAACCCATACTTCCACCGGCCCTTGCGCGCGGGCGACCATCGCCCGCGCCTCCAGCGCATCCGATACGGTTGCGAGCCAGGATAACGACCCTATCTGCTCCCCTTCCAAGCCCAAAAGCTCGGGATGCATCAGGCTTTCCGAATCGGCGCAGAGGATCACATCATTGCTCTTCTGCATCTTCTTCCTCCTTCTCGGTCTGGGAGGGCAGGGTCAAGTAGAGCGTCGAGGATTGGGTTGCCGCAATCACCTGCTCGACCTGCGAGGGTTCGACGGCGAGCGTGACCCAGCTTGACGAACCGCTGCCGTTTCCCGCCGAGGCAACATAGGCCCCGCTGATCAGCAGCGAGGTTTCGGAGGGGCCGGAAGCGTATACATCGACGATCGATCCCGCCTCTAAGGCCCCTCCTACCGCCTGCGCCTGATCGAGCTCCACGCTCACCGCCTGCAAGCCCGAAGGAACGCTGATATTCAGCGAAGACCCCTCGAAATGACGGGAGGAAAGGACCTCCCCCTCCACGATCGATGAGGTGGCACGCTTGCCCGACACATCGTCGAAGGATTCCACCGCCTCGGTGGGAAGCAGGTCCACCAACCACATCTTCGTCGTCGCGTTCGCGGATGTGATGGTTTCCCCCGCGGGGATATCCTGGCTGGCAACGCACACCTCCAGCTGCTCGCCGCCATACCGGGAAAGAGCCTCATTCCTAGCCTGATTGGCTTCCTGTCGGACCTGACCCGTATACAAGGCAACCGAGAAAGCGCAGGTGAGGGCGCTTGCAATACAAAGCGCCATTGTCGTTTTCCGTTTCATCGCCATCCTTTCCTCCTAGGGAGATGATGCACGCGCGACCTTACGGAAAGCCTGCATTACACCTGCAGGAAACCTGCCCGAAACCGATTGCGACCCAACAGAAAAGCCGCGCAACCCTTGCAGGCTGCGCGGCTCGTTATCCGCAATCCGGCTTCTCGGCCGTTTTATTATGCTCCCCGCGCAACCGCGCAGGGTCGATGGCGCCTTAGCGCGCCTCGAAGGTCACGCGGGCGCCCTGAGGGGTATCCTCGATGGTGAAGCCCATGCCGGTCAGGCCGTCGCGGACCTTGTCGGCAAGCTGGAAGTCGCGGTTCTTACGCGCGTCGGCGCGCGCCTGAAGCAGCGCATCGACGGCGGCAACGGGATCGGAGCCCTCGAACACGCCCAGTTCAGCTGCGAAATCGCAGACTTCCTGCGGGTATTCGCAGTCGGCTTCCCCGGCTTCCAGCATGACGCCGAACACGTCCATGATCTCGACGATCTTGGCGCGGGCGGAAGCCAGGACATCCACATCTTCCTTGGAAACGGTCTTATCGCCCAGCTGCGCGTTCACATCCGCAACGAACGCGAACAGGGAACCCAGGGCACCTGCGGTGTTGAAGTCGTCGTCCATGGACGCGGTGAAGTCATCGTCCAGCTTGCGCACGCCGGCCTCGATGGCAGCCGCGTCGATGGGGCTTTCCACATCCTGAGCGTTGCCGATAGCCCAATCCAGGCGCTTGACCAGGCCCGCGATACGGTCCAATGCCGCCTCGGATTCCTTCAGGCGCTCTTCGCTGAAGTCCAGGGGGGAGCGGTAGTGGGTCTGGATCATGAGCATGCGCAGCACTGCGGGCTTGGTGGTTTCCAGCACGTCGCGTAGCAGCAGGAAATTGCCCAAGGACTTGCTCATCTTCTCGGAATTGATCTGCAGCATGCCGCTGTGGATCCAATAGTTCGCAAAGCCCTGGCCGTATGCCGCCTCGCTCTGCGCGATCTCGTTCTCATGATGGGGGAACACCAGGTCGGCGCCGCCGCCATGGATGTCGAAGGGCAGATCCAGGTACTTCTTGGACATCGCGGAGCATTCGATATGCCAGCCGGGACGACCCTGGCCCCAGGGGGATTCCCAAGAGGGCTCGCCGGGCTTGGCGGCCTTCCAGACGGCGAAGTCCAAAGGATCGCGCTTGCGGTCGCCGATGCCCGCCACGCCATCGGCGCGCAGGTCGCGATGGCCGGATTCCATCTCGTCCACATCGCGGTGGGACAGCTTGCCGTACTGGGGGAAGCTGCGGACGCTGAAGTAGACATCGCCTTCGGCCTCGTAGGCATGGCCGGTGTCGATCAGGCGCTGGACCAGCTCGATCATTTCCGGGATCTCCTCGGTCGCCTTCGGACGGACCGTGGGGTCGGCCACGCAGGCCTTATGCATGTCGTCGATGAAGGCCTCGGTGAACTCCGCGGCAACCTCTGCGGCGGTACGGCCGGTCCTGTTCGCCTCGTTGATGATCTTGTCGTCCACGTCGGTGACGTTCTGCACGAAGGTGACGTCGAAGCCCCTCCAGGTCAGATAGCGGCGGATGATGTCGAAGCTGATGAAGGTGCGGGCATTGCCGATATGGATGTAGTTGTACACGGTGGGGCCGCAGACGTACATGCGGACCTTGCCCTCGTCGATGGGCTTGAATTCTTCCTTGGTGCGGGTCTGGGTGTTGTAAACCTTGATCATATGCAAACCTCTATCGGTACGGTGTCTCTAACGGGAAATGCGGGAAGCTGATACGGCGCATCAACATCGCTCGAGCAAGGCGACCGCCTGGGCCGTGATGCCCTCTTCCCTGCCCTCGTAGCCCAGCCATTCGCTCGTCGTGGCCTTCACGCCCACGTTCTCCACGGGGATGCCCATGGCGTCGGCCAGGTTCTTCCTCATTGCGTCGCGATGGGGGGAAAGCTTCGGCGCCTGGGCCGTGACCACGCTGTCCACGTCCACGATCTCGAAGCCCAGGGAGCGCACATGCGCCGCCACCTCCGCGAGCAGCCTCATGGAATCGGCCCCCGCATATGCCGGATCGGTGTCGGGGAAGAGCTTGCCGATATCGCCCGCACGCGCCGCGCCCAACAGGGCATCGGAAACCGCATGCGCGAGCACATCGGCGTCGGAGTGGCCCAGAAGGCCGCGCTCATGCGGGATATCGACGCCGCCCAGGATGAGCCTGCGCCCTTCCGCCAGGGCATGGACGTCGGTCCCCAGGCCGATGCGCAGGCTACCGGCTGCCATCTTCGGCACCGTCTTCCTCGGTGAAGCGATGGGATTCTTCCAGATGGATGGCCTGGGCCACCACGGCCGCCGCCAGCATCTCGTAGTCTTCGGGCACGGTGAGCTTGATGTTGTCGCGCTTGCCTTCCACCATCATCACACGTCCGCCCAAGCGCTCGATCAGGGAGGAGTCGTCGGTTCCCACGAAGCCGTCGGACAGGGCGGATGCATGCGCCCTGCGGTAGATGCCCGTCCTGAACGCCTGCGGGGTCTGGGCGTTCCAGAACACCTTGCGGTCGGGGGTCCCCACGATCACGCCGTCTTCCACGATCTTCAGGGTGTCCACGGAAGGATGGCCCACCACCACGCCGTCGGCGTCGATGGAGCCCTTGAGCACGTTCAGCGCGTAGGAGATGAGATCGGGGGAGATGAGCGGCCTCGCACCGTCATGGAGCATGACGAACTCGAAGTTCTCGGAAACGTATTCCAGGCCGGAGAAGGCGGATTCCTGGCGAAGGTCGCCTGCGGGGGCGAAGACCACGGGGGTGACGAAGGGGAAGGGATCGATCGCGCGCTCCTTGTACTCCTGCATGCGGTCTTCGGGGCACACGATGACGATCTGGCCCACATCGGGCACGGCATCGAAGGATTCGGCGGACCAGGTGAGGATGGGCCTTCCGGCGATCTCGACCATCTGCTTGCCGCCCTCGCGACCGAAACGCTCGCCCGAACCGCCCGCAAGGATGATGGCAGCGGTCTTGGCCTTCGGGTCGACCTTGCCCTCGAAGCCGACGGAGATCTGCGTGATCGCCGCCATGCTGGGGGTCTTCATGTTCATTACCGGATTCTCAAGCGCACGGGGCGCGTAAACCGGGTCGATCGCCTGAGGAGCGGTCTTGGCATCCTTTCCCTGATCCATCAGCTCTCCTTGACTCGCGAAATCATTAGGGGGTGCGTTGCAGGGCGCAACGCGCATTCGTTCATTTTATCGCAGTTGAAAGCCCCATTTCCACCTGCAACGAATATATCGGCATACGCACGGCAACGCCGCATCCCCCATCACAGAAGATGCCCCGGCATGACGCCGGGGCATCGGGAATGCATCTTTTCGAACCGCCCTGCATAAGAAAGCGTCTCGGCAGCCGAAGCCGCCCCCTAATCGGCGGCCCCGCCGTTTGCAGCACCGCCGCCGCGCCCGGAGGGCACATTCGCGGTGTTGGAGAAATCGTATCCCGAAAGCAGCCTGTCAGCCTCGCGGGCGATGGTATCGCGCTTGCGGCGGGAGGGGATGGACCCCTCGCCCTCTTCGAAGGTCAGCGCGCCATCCACGAAGTCCACCTGGATGACCGACCCGCTCCTCCAGCGTCCTTCCAGAACCTGTTCGGAGATGGGGTCTTCCAGCAAGCGCTGGATCGCACGGCGCAGGGGACGGGCGCCGAATGCCGAGTCGGTTCCCTCCGCCGCGATGTGCGCACAGGCCGCCTCGGTCAGGTTGATCGTCATGTTCATGTCGATCAGGCGATCGCGCAGGTCCTCCACCATCAGCTTGACGATCTGGCCGACCTCTTCGCCGGTCAGGGTCTTGAAGACGATGATCTCGTCGATGCGGTTCAAGAATTCCGGACGGAACATCTTCTTCAGCTCGGCCATGACGCGGGTCTTGATCTCCTGATCGCTCAGGCCGTTGCCTTCCTTGCTAAAGCCGATGGGCGCGCTCTGGGCGATATCGCGGGCACCCACGTTGCTGGTCATGATGATCACGGTGTTGCGGAAGTCCACGGAACGGCCCTGGCTATCGGTCAGGCGGCCTTCTTCCAGGATCTGCAGCAGCACATTGAACACATCGGGATGCGCCTTCTCGATCTCGTCGAAGAGCACGACCGAATACGGGCGCTGGCGGACCGCCTTGGTGAGCTGGCCGCCCTCGTCATGACCCACGTAACCCGGAGGCGATCCGATCAGGCGGGACACGGTGTGCTTTTCCATGTATTCGCTCATATCGAGGCTGATGAGCGCATCCTCGCTGTTGAACAGGAATTCCGCCAAAGCCTTGGAGAGCTCGGTCTTGCCCACGCCGGAGGGGCCCAGGAAGACAAAGGAGCCTGCAGGGCGCCTGGGATCCTTCAAGCCGCTGCGGGAGCGGCGGATCGCCTTGGAAACCGCGGTCACGGCCTCATCTTGGCCGATGATGCGGTCATGCAGCACGCTTTCCATACGCAGCAGCTTGTCTGCCTCCGCCTCGGTCAGGTCGGACACGGGCACGCCGGTGGTCATGGATATGACGTCGGCGATGTCTTCGGCGGTTACCTGCTGGATATTCTTCTGGGATTCCTCCTCCCACTTCACCTGCGCCTCGTCGCGCTGCTTGCGCAGTGCGCCTTCCTCGTCGCGCAGACGCGCGGCCGTTTCGAAGTCCTGGTCGGCGATGGCCGCTTCCTTGCGGGCCTTCACGTCGCGCAGCCAGTCGTCGATTTCCTGGACTTCGCTGGGAAGGGTCATGTTCTTGATGCGCATGCGCGCGCCCGCTTCGTCCAGGACGTCGATCGCCTTGTCGGGCAGGAAGCGGTCCTGGATGTAGCGGCCGGAAAGCTGCACCGCAGCCGCAAGCGCCTCGTCGCTGAAGCGCACATGATGGTGCTCTTCGTAGCGGTCGCGCAGGCCCTGCATGATGCGGATGGACTGCTCTTCGTTCGGCTCGCCGATGGTGAGCGGCTGGAAGCGGCGCTCGAGGGCGGCGTCCTTCTCGATATGCTTGCGGTATTCGTCCAGGGTGGTGGCGCCGATGACCTGGATCTCGCCGCGGCTCAGCGGGGGCTTCAGGATGGCGGCGGCGTCGATGGAGCCTTCGGCCGAACCCGCGCCGATCAGGGTATGGAGCTCGTCCACGAACAGGATGATGTCGCCCGCGTCCTTCACTTCCTTGATGCACTTCTTCAGGCGCTCTTCGAACTCGCCGCGGTACTTGCTGCCTGCGACCAGGCTGGATACATCGAGCGTGAAGATACGGCGGTTGCGCAGGATGTCGGGAACCTGGTTGGATGCGATCAGCTGCGCCAGGCCCTCGACGACCGCGGTCTTGCCCACGCCGGGTTCGCCCAGGATAAGCGGGTTGTTCTTCTGGCGGCGGCACAGGATCTGCATCATGCGCTCGATTTCGCCGGCACGCCCGATCACGGGGTCCAGCTTTCCCTCGGCGGCCTTCTTGGTCAGGTCCTGCCCGAACTCGGAAAGGATGCTATCGCCCGTGCGGGAGCTTGCCGCCTCGAAGCCGGAACGACCCGCGAACATGGCGGACTGGCCCACCAGGTCGTTGAGCGCGGAACGGATCTGCTCGCCGGTCACGCCCAGACGGCCCAGCACCTCGATGGCGGTGCCGTCGTTCTCGCGCACGATACCTAAAAGCAGATGCTCGGTGGAAATATAGCTCTGGCCCATCTGCATGGCCTCGCGCAGGCTGTTTTCCAAGACTCGCTTCACCCTGGGGGTGAAGCCCAGGTGGCCGGAAGTATCTGCATTGGGGTCGATCGACACCACCTGCTTGATGCCCTCGACCACATCCTCGTGCTTCACGCCCAGGCGATCGAGGGTTTGGGCGGCCAGGCCGTCGTTTTCCTTGATCAAGGCAAGGAGCACATGTTCGGTGCCCACATAGGGCTGATGGAGCGCGCGGGCTTCGTCCTGCGCGATCACCAGCACCTTCCGGGCCTTATCGGTGAATTTATCGAATGACATGCGACCTCGTTTCTATGCATGCTCATACTTTTTACCGAAGCTACTCTAGCACTCGCAATTCATGAGTGCTAGAGATGACATCTTTTCGTAAAGCAGGGAGCACCCCCCTGGATGCTCCCTGAAATAGCGTATTCGCGGTTTGCCGAAGCGGACGGGCTAGTACAGCTTCGCGCCTGCGGGGATGGCGTCGTCTACCATGAGCAGGTTCAGGCGCTCTTCGCCCTCTTCGGAATGGATTGCGGAAAGCAGCATGCCGCAGGAATAGATGCCCATCATCTTGCGCGGAGGCAGGTTGGTGATGGCGATGAGCGTCTTGCCGACGAGCTGCTCGGGCTCGTAATAGGCATGGATGCCGCTCAGGATGACGCGATCCTGGTCGGTGCCGTCATCCAAGGTGAACTTGAGCAGCTTGTCGCTCTTCTTCACCGCCTCGCATTCCTTCACCTTCACAGCGCGGAAGTCGGACTTGCTGAAGGTTTCGAAGTCCACCTGGTCTTCGAACAGGTCCTCGATCTGCACCTTGCTGAAGTCGATTGCGGGAGCCTGCGCTTCCTGGACGGGCTCGGCTGCGGCGGGAGCGGCCTGCTTGGGCTGGGCGGGAGCTTCCTCGCGCATGGCGGGGAACAGCAGGACGTCGCGGATGGAAAGGCTGTCGGTGAGCAGCATGCACAGCCTGTCGATGCCGATGCCCATGCCGCCTGCGGGGGGCATGCCGTATTCGAGCGCACGGATGTAGTCGTCGTCGTAACCCATGGCCTCATCGTCGTAGTCCTTGGACTCCACCTGGGCGCGGAAGCGCTCTGCCTGGTCGACAGGGTCGTTCAGCTCGCCGAAGGCGTTGGCGAATTCGTGGCCGCAGATATACAGCTCGAAGCGCTCGGTCAGGTTGGGGTCGTCAGCCTTCTTCTTCGCGAGCGGGGATACCTCGACGGGGTGGTCGGTGACGAAGATGGGCTGGATCAGCTTGTCCTCGCAGGTCTCCTCGAAGATCTCGGAGATAAGCTTGCCCTTGCCCCACTGCTCTTCCACCTTGATGCCCACGCGTGCCGCGATGGCGCGCAGATCCTCGATGGAGCGGTTGAAGCTCACTTCCTCGCCGGCGCCCTCGCTTGCCAGGTCGATCATGCTGCGGGCTTCCCAGGTGCCGGAAAGGTCGATCTCGGTACCCTGGTAGCTGACCTTGCAGGTTCCGCATGCGGCCATGGCGGCGTGCTGGATGACGCCTTCGGCCAGGCGCATCATACCCTCCAGGTCGGAATAGGCGGCATACATCTCGATAGTGGTGAACTCGGGGTTATGGTACGGGTCCATGCCTTCGTTACGGAAGACGCGGCCCATTTCGTACACGCGCTCGAAGCCGCCCACGAGCAGGCGCTTCAGGGGAAGCTCGGTTGCGATGCGCAGGTAGAAGTCACGGTCGAGCGCATTGAAGTGGGTGATGAAGGGCTTTGCATTGGCGCCGCCCATGATGCTGTGAAGGAAGGGGGTCTCCACCTCGTAGTAGCCTTCGCCGTCCATGTAGTTGCGGATGGCGGACATGATCTTGAAGCGCTTTTCGAAGGTGGAGCGCACTTCGGGGTTCATGACCAGGTCGACATAGCGCTGACGATAGCGGATTTCCTTGTCTGCCAGGCCATGGAATTTCTCGGGCAAGGGTCGGATGGACTTGGAAAGCAGGGTGAAACCTTCTACGGCGACGGAAAGCTGGCCGCGGCGAGTGCGCATCATCGCACCTTCGGCACCGATCCAGTCGCCCACGTCCAGGTCCTTCATCTCCTTGAACAGGTCTTCGCCCAGGGAATTGATGCGGCAGAACAGCTGGATGTCGTTGCCGGAATCGCGCAGGACGATGAACATGATCTTGCCCTGGTCGCGGATCGCCATGATGCGGCCGGCAACCTTCACCTGGTCTTCGGTGGTGGCACCGTCTTCCAAGTCGGCATACAGCCTGTTCAGGTCATCGACGTGATGGGTATAGCGGTATGCGCTGCCATAGGGGTTCTTGCCCTCGGCCAGAAGCGCCTCGCGCTTCGCGAGACGAACTTTGCGGGGATCGTCTTCCACGAAGTCGGCAACCTGGGCAGCCTGCATGGTTTCGTCGCTCATTTGCTCCCTTTCGATATCGGGCGTGTCATGCCCCTCTAAACGCACAGCGAGCGCAGCTTTCCCGCGCCCGCAAAATACGCGGTCCGATACGGACCGCGGTTCCCTACTGCTGGATCTTCTCGATGGTCATCTCGATCTTGCGACCGGTAGGACCGACAGCGCTCACCTGGTCGCCCTTCTTGTGGCCCAGAAGCGCAGCACCGACGGGGGATTCGTTGCTGATCTTGCCCTCGCGCACATTGGATTCGGCGGCGCCGACGATATTGAAGACGCGTTCCTTGCCATCCATGATCACGGTGACCACGGAACCGATGCCGACGGACTTGGAGCGCTTGGAGGTGGTCACGATGGTGGCGTCGCCCAAGATGCGGTTGATTTCCGCGATGCGCGCCTCCAGCTGGGCCTGCTCGTTCTTCGCGTCGTCGTATTCGGAGTTCTCGGAAATGTCGCCGAACTCGCGTGCAACCTTGATGCGCTCTCCGACTTCTGCGCGCCTTTCCGTTTCAAGGATGTGGAGCTCTTCTTCGAGCTTCTGCTTTCCTTCTTCGGTCAGAATGTAATCTGCCATTGCCTTGTCCTCACTAGATTCTAAGATCGGCACGGAAGGCGGCCTTCTTGGCCCGTGCCTTCCCGGGCAGGCACGATGCCGCCCAAGCGATATCCCGTTTCTGTGCGGGGAACCCGCAAATTCGCCCTCGGGCGAAAAAGCCCCGATTTTCAAACGAGGGACACGCAAAGCGCATCCCTCGGCAAAATCATGGTCGGGATGACTGGATTTGAACCAGCGACCTCTGCGTCCCGAACGCAGCGCTCTACCAAACTGAGCCACATCCCGTTATCTGCTGTTTTTCAGCGGGGGCAATTCTAACACAATCAAGCAAAAAGGGGAAGGGAAGCCGAAACTACCCTTTCCCTCCATATTCTGCATATGTTTTCGCCCCGACTACCAGCGGACGATGATCATGTCGCTCTGCACGGGTCCGACGATGACGCCGATGCCGTAGTCGGCGGCATGGATCATCTGGCCCGATCCGATATAGATGCCGCAGTGGTAGGAGCTGGTGCAGACATCGCCCGGCTGGGGGTCGCTCACCTGTGACCAGCCCATGAAGGTGTTGGTGGTACCCAGGCGCGTATGCGATCCGGTCAGGCAGTAGCTGACCAGGCCCGAGCAGTCGTAGGCACCGGGGCCGACCGCGCCCCAACCATAGGGTGCGCCCAGGCAGGCATACGCACGGCTCACCGTGTCGCCGCCGCCTTCATAGACCGCGCCGCCGGAAGATGCACCCGTATCTCCCTCCGAAGTACCGGCCGATCCGCCATCGTCCGTGGTACCGGTGTCGCCAGTGGTGCCGGCACCACCCGCATCGCCGCCGCCTGCGCTTGCACCGCCATCATCCGCGGCACCCGCATCGTCGGCGGGAGCGCCCTCGGATCCCGACGCTTCTCCACCGCCGTTGATGGCCTGGTTTTCGGGGCTTGCCTGGTATTCGCCGCCTTCGGCAGCAGACGCCGCCACGACGGCAGCGGCCTGGCGGGCAGCTTCTTCCTCGGCAGCCTTCCTTTCGGCTTCGAGCAGTTCCGCGGCTTCTGCGGACAGGTTGTCATAGACCGCCTGCATTTCGGCCACGGTCGATTCGGCCTCTTCCTTGATTCGGGCCGTTTCCTCGGTCTTCTCTTTAGCAACCCGTTCCTGCTCGGCATATTCCACCTTGGCTGCCTCGAGGGCCTCCCTCGCCTCCTTGGTGCGCTCGACCAAACGGGCGTCCTGATCGTTCATTTCCATGAGCATGTCCATGTTGCTCGCGAATTCCTGGAACGTGGACGCGCCCAACACGACATCCATGAAGGTGTTGCCGCCGGTGCGGTACATGCTGCGCGCACGGGTGCTCAGCTTTTCCTGATAGCCTTCGATCTCGGTGGTCTTCTTATCGATCTGGTCTTCGCATTCCTCCATGCGCTGTTCGGCGGACTCCAGCTCGAAGAGGGCTTCGGTGTAGTTATTGGATGCGATATCGAGCTGCTGCTGCATATCGCACAGGGAAGCATATGCCTGCTCCGCTTCCGCCTGCTTTTCCGCTGCGGTATCGGCGAACGCCGCAGAGGGCGCTGCAATGGACACGGCCCCCAGCGCCGCGAAACCGGTGATGCCGGACACGAATGCCCGACGGGAAAACTTGGTGCGATTCTGGTACATGTTTTCTCCTGTTTCCTGCTTGCCCGACAGGGCGGGTTTCCACGTGCCCTCCTCCGGTTCGCATGCATGCGATCAGGGCCGGGAATGAACAAGCCCGCGTTCTGTGCGATCCGGCACATCCCGCGGGCTAGCATTATCGCATGGTTCGGCGATTAGTATCGTACGTAGGTTGCGCCGTCGGATACTTCGCGGTAGGTGATACCGTACTGCTCGTTATCGGCGGAAACCATCATGCCGTTGCCGGTATAGATGGCAACATGGCCGTCCCACCAGCAGATATCGCCGGGCTGGGGATCGGTGACCACGGTACCGGCGTTAAGGATGGCGCGGTCGTTATGGCCGCCGACTGCGATGCCGCTCTGGCCGTATACGTACTGCACCAGACCGGAGCAGTCGAAGGTGGAGTTGGCGGCGTCGGAAGCACCCCACTGGTAGTTGCCGCCGACGAAGCTCATCGCCAGGTCGACGATGGCGTTGCCGGTGTTGGAGTCATATCCGACAACCTTGGCGGTGGTGCCGTCGGACAGGGTGGCGGTACCGGTCGCCTCATCGAATGCGACGATTTGGTCCTGGGCGACCTGGGTGGTCTGGCCGGCTTCGCCGTTAGCGACTGCCTGCTCGCCCTGGGCTGCCAGAAGCGCGGTGGCTTCGGCGCTCAGCTGGGAATAAGCGGTCTGCATTTCGGATGCCATCTGGTTGGCCTCGTCGCGCAGGGCCGCGGCCTCTTCGGTCTTTTCGGCTGCCAGCCTGCTCTGCTCTTCCAGCTCGGCCTTGGCGGCTTCCAGCTCCTCACGGGCGGCCTTGGTTTCGGCAACCGTGTTGGCATCGTCTTCATTCATGGTGTTCAGCATATCCATATTGGTTGCGAACTCATCGAAAGTCGCCGATCCGAACAGGACATCGATGAAGGTGGAGCCGCCGGTGCGGTACATGCTGCGGGCGCGGGTACCCAGCTTCTCCTGGTGCTCTTCGATTTCGGCGGTCTTCTGATCGATGGTATCTTGAGCCTCTTCAACCCTCTTCTCGGCCTCATCCTGGGCTTCCAGGGCAGCGGTATAATTCGCATTCGCCTCGTCCAGACGGGCCATCATGGTGTTCAGGGACTGCAGTGCAGCTTCTGCTTCAGCCTGCTTAGAGGTAGCCTCATCTGCAAACGCAACGGTGGGCACTGCCAACGCTGCTGCGCATGCCACGGCGCATACGCCTGCGGCCAACGCACGGGGCTTGCGGATGATCTGAATCTTTCGCGAGAGCATTCGCGCACTCCTTTTCTCTTTTCGATTACAACATCGAGAACCCTATCATTTGCCCCCGTGTCAAGCAAACCCGTTCCTCGGTTTCGACACGCGAACACTATATCCCCAGTTGAGGGCATTGTCTTATCGCTTTAGTGTACTAAAGTTGTGTGCTTGGCATGCAGAATCGCAAGCTCGGGGCATGATCGGTAACCGCGATTCTTCTTGCTTCCGGCATCTTGCTGGGCGTTTTTCCCTTATCCCCCAGGCTGGAAGGATGCTTTTCCCGCGCGTCCCCCATGCAATCCCCATTGAACGAAAAACGCCGCGTGCAGTAAGGGTATAATCACCCCTATACGGTTCGCGAATACACGGCATCCAGGGCATCGTCCCGCCGCCCTTACGCGGACCCTTCGTATCCATATTGCAAGAAGGAGTATTCATGGAACTCTCCGTAACCGGTAGGCATCTGGCCTTGACTGAATCCCTAAAGGCTTATGCCGAGGAAAAGATCGGCGCATCCGTTAAGGTCCTGGACGGCGAGCATATGTCCGCCGAAGTCATCCTGCATGTCGAGCGAAACCGCTCCATCGCACGCCGCTGCGTATGCGAGGTAACCATCAATGCCAAGGGCCATGTCATCCGCGTGGAAGAAGCCGACGAGGACATGCACGCAGCCATCGACGTCGCCGCCGCTAAGGTAGTGCGCCAGATGCGCAAGTACAAGAACCGCGTCATCGAGCGCAAGACCCAGGCAGAAGCCCCTGCATACCGCGCAGAAGGCGCAGAACTCGACTTGGACGCACTGATGGACGAGCTTTCCGCAGATGAGGAAATCGTACGCGTGAAGGAAATCGAATTCGCTCCCATGACCGAAGAAGAGGCCCTGATCCAGATCGACCTTCTGGGCCACGACTTCTTCGCATACACCGACCGCGACTCCAACGCAGTCTGCGTCCTGTATCGCCGCAAGAACGGCGGTTACGGCATCCTGAAGCAGGCATAGGCTTTTCCAAGCTTCCGCTTGCCGGGATAGAACCGGAACGATAGCGCACAAGGGACCTGGGGTGGATCCACCCCAGGTCCCTTTCTTTCATCCTAATATATATGTAATAGGCCCCTAGTCCAAAAAGCCCTCCCTGGGCAGGACCCCCGACTCCTCGCAGATCAGGCGCAGCTGCGCATCGGACACACCGTACGGAGGCTCCGCCCCGCCGCAGGCGGCGCGCCCCGCAAGGTAGATGCCCGCGGTCTTCTCGATCATATGGGCCAAGCCGAAGGCATCGTCGAAGCTGCACCCTGTCGCGAACAGGCCATGCTGCGTCCAGATGCAGGAACGGAAATCCCCGAGCACCCGCGCAGACGCGCGCGCGATATCGCAGCCCCCCGGCACCATCCAGGGAAGCACGCCCACGCCTTCCGGGAAGAAAAGGACGGCCTCGGTCATCGCCTGCCACAGCGCACGGGTCCACACGCGGGAATCGGGCGGGAGGATGTTGGAAAGGGTGATGGCATCCGGGCAGTGCGCATGGTAGACGACCCGGCTTTGACAGCCCTCGGCACACGATTCGCGCTCGGCATCCATGCGGGCGGCATGCGCCAGAAGATGGGTGGGAAACTCGCTCGTGGGGCGGCCGTCCTCAAGACCCCAGAGGATACGGTACGACGACCCTTCGGAAGATATCTGCACGATGCCGAACACGAGCTCGGGACAGTGTCCTGCATTCCTGAAGCAGGCACCCGCCCCGCTCACGCAGATCAGGCTTCCTGCCAGCTGGGGAAGGACGAGTCCCGTATCAGTCCAATCGTCGCCTTCGCAGCCATGGGAAGCTATCGCATCCAGGACGCACCGGGACTCCTCCCAGGTAAGACGGTAGCTCAGGTTCCCGGCATTGCGCTCATGCCAACCCAAAGTCCAGGCATCCTCGCACAAGCGGACCATTTCCCTGACGAAATCCATCTGCCGAATCTGCATCGCAATCCCTCCATCTTCCCTTGCCGGTGAAACGCGTTCGGCTGACGCCTGCGCGGGCACGCCCCGGCAGGCCGCCATCCGCACCTCACCCGTATTCGTACCCCTTGTCCCAGGTGCCCTTCCAAAACCCTACGATACTACTGAGCGGGCCTTCCCGCGACTTCGAAACGAAACCCGCCCAAAGCAAAGGCTGCCGCCGCTCGGAAGCGGCAGCAGCCTTATAAGACGAGGTCGAACGCCGGACCCTCGCAGGGACCACGGCGAAAAGGCATCCTATTTCAGGAAACGCCTATCGTCGACACGGACGGTGAAGCCCTCCATGTCGAGCATCTCCAACACGGGCACGGCGCGCTTGCGGCTGATGCCCATGGCTTCGCGCAGCTCGCCCATGCCGGCACCCTCCTCGCGGGAGCACAGATCTGCAACCGCGGCCTTCATCCTATCCATGACCTGCGCATCGTAGAACAGATCGCCGGTCACCCTGCATGCCCTGCCCTGCTCGCACAGGCTCGCCATGGCGCGGCGTGCCAGGGGCATGGTCAGCTTGCATTCCTGCGCGATCTCGGCAAGCTCGGGGGGAACCTCGGCGGTACGCTCGAGGCATTCCGCGATCGCAGCCAGGGCCTCCTCGTGGGCCTTGCCTGCGGCTTCCTGCGCGCTCGCATGGCCCACCAAGCCCTTGTTCAGAGCCACCTTGCCCAAAGACAGAGCCAAGGATACCAGGCAGTCGAAGCGGTCGGCATCGAGGCGCGGCAGGCACTGCTGGCGCAGGGTTTCCTTCTTCATGCCCGGTTCGGCGGGATGCTGCTCGTGGAATTCCTTGAGCGCTCCCTCCAAGATGCCCAGCATCTCATCCTGCATGTCCTGGGTGGTGAAGTACTTTGTCGACGATCCCAAGGTGAGGATACGGCCCTGCGACACGGCTTCGTCGAGCGTCGCCTGCATGGAAGCCTCGTCGGTTCCGAACAGGCGCGCGACCTCGAAGGCGGTGACGGGGAATCTTGCGGACCCCAGGGCCATCACCACGGCGTCGCCGAAGCGCCCCTCGCGCAAGGCGTCGAAGACCAGCCTGTCTTCGCCCAGGTTGGTACGGCGGCGCGGGTAGGAATACATCACCTGGCCGCCGCCCGCCACGCGGACGGGGGAATAGGTGCGCACGATGAAGCGGTCGTAGCAGGAAACGGGAAGCGGTTCTTCCAGGCGGATCTGGGCGTAGCAGCTCTGACCGGACCCCAGCTGCACCTGCTCGTCAGCGAACAGCACGCGGCCCAGCACTTCCTTCGAACCGTGGGCGACATGCATCTGGGTGCCGCTGACCAGGGGGATGCCCACCCCCGAGGTATCGATGTAGGTGAAATAGCAGTCGAAGCGGTCCGTCATGCGCACTGCGCCGGGGGTGGCGATGAAGTCGCCCGTCTTGACGTCGGACTTCTTCAGATCGCCCAAGCCCATGGCCACGCAGTTGCCGGCGAAGGCCTCTTCCTTCGCCTCGCCGTGGACCTGGATGGTGCGGATACGGCCCTTCTTGCCGGAAGAGACCACTTCCACCACGTCGTCGATATGCGCGGCACCGCTCCAGACGACACCCGTCACCACGGTACCCACGCCCTTGACGGAGAAGACATGGTGGACGGGCTGGCGCATTGCGGCGATGCGGTGCGGGGTGGGAGCCTCGTCGCAGGCCTCGGCGATTGCGCGGCGCACGTCCTCAACGCCCTCGCCGGTCCTGTTCGAGCAGGGCACGATACGCGCATCGGCGTAGGGGGTGTTCTGCAGGAAAGTGCGGATGTCCTCTTTCACCAGGTCGACCCAATCGTCGTCGACCAGGTCGATCTTAGTCAGGGCGACCACGCAGGTCTCGATACCCAGGGTCTGCAGGACCGCGACATGCTCGACCGTCTGGGGCATGACGCCGTCGTCGGCTGCGATGACCAGAAGGGCGACGTCGATACCCGCCGCGCCCACGATCATCTGGCGGACGAACTTCTCGTGGCCGGGAACGTCGACGACGGTCATCTTGCGGCCATCGGGGAGCTCAAGCTGGGCCCAACCCAATTCGATGGTGATGCCGCGCTTCTTTTCCTCTTCCAGAGTGTCCGGATCCTTGCCGGTAAGCGCCATCACGAGCGCGGATTTGCCGTGGTCGATATGGCCGGCGGTTCCCAAAACCAGGTTCGGGTTGATAGCTTCTGACACAGGTCCCCCTTGAAATCAGCTTGATGCCTTCAGGATTCGCCTCGAGCGGCGAACATGGGTGCTAGGCGCTCAAAGCCGCCCCGATCGCGCCTGCGTACCGGGCTTCCGGGCAGGTGACGACGGGATGCTTGATGTTGGCCTGGAGCCGCTCGATCACATAGGCATTCTCGCACAAACCGCCCGTGAGGAAACAGGCATCTTCGGGCGCAAGGGAACCCAGGGAGCCCGCGGCAAGCGAGCTTACCCTGCTGACGACGGATTCGACGACGCCGTTCGCGATATTCTCGCGCGGCTCGCCCTTGCCGATCAGGGAAATGACCTCGGATTCGGCGAAGACCGTGCACATGCTGGAAATGGCCACGGGCACGCCCGTGCGCGCCATCTCGCCCATGGCGTCCTGGGTCAGGCCCAGACGATCCGCCATGACTTCCAGGAACTTGCCCGTACCGGCGGCGCATTTATCGTTCATCAGGAATTTCTTCACCCTGCCGCCTGCAAGCTGGATGACCTTGGTGTCCTGGCCGCCGATGTCCACCACCACGCCGTCGGAGCCGAACAGGAAGGCGGCACCGCGACCGTGGCAGGTGATTTCCGTGATGGTCTTATCCGCGAAGGGAACGGAAACCCTGCCGTAGCCGGTCGCCACGACCTCGCACTCCCCGACATCGTATCCCGCATCAGCCAGCCTTGCGGCCAAGCGGTTCGCAGCGTCGACGCTGTTGAAGCCCGTGGGCTCCACCAAGGTGAGCACGAGCTTGCCGTCTTCCACCACCGCGGCCTTCGCAGCGGTGGATCCGATATCGATGCCGATTGCAGCCATTCCGTTCCCTTTCGATTTCCAGACGGATTTCCAGTTAATACATGCAGACGCTGTACACGCCCTCGAAGGCAAGGCCCTTCGACTCGATCGACCCGAGCAGGGTTTCCCGGTACTGCTCATCGGCGCACCATGACAGGCCGCAACCCGCCGAGATCTCGGAGGGCACGGGGATGATGCGCCCGGGCAGCGCCTCGGGGTCTGCCTTGGATTCGGACTCGAACACGATCGCGTCGGTGGTGGTCTCGAAAGTGACGACCACCTTGGGGGTCTTTTCCCTCATGGTACTCCTTACATCACGTCTGCGACGATTTCCCTCATCGCCTCGATGGCGGTATCCACTTCCTCTTCGGTGTTGAAGTGGGAGAAGCTGAAGCGCACCGCACCCTGGGAAACGGTACCCAGGGACTCGTGCATCAGCGGGGCGCAGTGGGCGCCGGGACGCGTGCAGATCTCCCAACCCTGGTTGAGCTGGTCGGAAATGGCGCCAGAGTCCATATCGCCCACATTGAGCGCGACGATGCCGGTGTTCCCGCAGGATCCCTTCCTTCCGAGGATGCGGACGCCGGGCAGGTCCCTCACGCCCTTCTCGAAGCGGTCGGCGAGCGCCGCATTGGCGGCTCCCAGGTTTTCCACGCCATGCTCTTCGATGTAGGCCAGGCCCGCAGCCAAACCCGCGATGCCATGCCCGTTCTGGGTGCCCGCCTCCAAGTGCTCGGGCATGAACTCGGGCTGGCGCTCCTCGTAGCTGTGGGTGCCCGACCCGCCTTCCTTATACGGGGGCAGCTCGATGCCGGGCGCCAGGCACAATCCACCCGTGCCCTGGGGGCCGTAGAGGCTCTTATGCCCGGTGAAGGTGACGATGTCGATACCCATCGCCTGCATGTCGATGGGGGTGTTGCCCGCAGTCTGGGCGGCATCGATGACGAACAGCGCACCATGCTCGTGCGCGATTGCCGCCATCTTCGCGACGTCGTAGATATCGCCCGTCAGGTTGGACGCATGGGTGACCACCGCCAGCTTGGTGTTGGGCTTGAAGGAACGGGCGTATTCGTCCATATCCAACAGGCCGTCCCCATCGATGGGAACGATGGTCACATCCACGCCCTCGCGATCGCGCTTGCGGAACAGGGGGCGCAACACGGAATTATGCGAGGCCGCCGTGGTGACGGCATGGTCGCCATTCGCCAACAGGCCGTCGATCACGATGTTCAGGGACTCGGTGATGTTCAGCGAGAAGGCGACGTTCTTGGGCTGGGGGCAGTTGAACAGCGCGGCAACCGCAGCGCGCGCACGGTAAACCTGCAGGTCCGCCGAAAGCGCCGCGTCATGCGCGCCGCGTCCCACGCCTCCGAAGGTGTTGATGGCGGTGGCAACCGCCTGCGCGACGGCAGGCGGCTTGATCATGGTCGTTGCCGCGTTGTCGAAGTAGATCATCTTGCTACGGCCTTACGATGACGCTTGCGTTGAGCTGCTTTTCCGCAGTGACATAGAGGTTGGTGACGCCGCCCACGGCCAGCTTCTCGGCCATCTCGTAATGGTTCAGGCAGGTGCCGCAGGTCAGGATCTCCACGCCTGCCGCCTCCAGGGTACGCAGGTCTTCCAGGGACTCGGAGCCCTCGCAGGTCAGGAATGCACCGGAGTTGTAGAACAGCATGGTCTGGGGCAGGACGTCCTGCTGGGTCAGGGCGAAGATGAAGCCCTTCATCAGGATGGCGCCCAGCTCGTCGTTGCCGGAACCCATGTACTGGGAGCCGATGGAGACCACGCGGTTGGGTTCGATCGCCATGGGCATGCAGCCGCAGTCGGCGGCTTCCTGGGCGGCTTCGCCCTTCTCGATGGAAACGGCGAAGTCGTCGTCCGCGAACTTCTCATCGGTCGCGGTGCACTTCAGGCTGGCTGCCAGGTTCTTCAGGTTGTTGACGGCAACGTCGTTGTCGATCAGCACGCGCACGACATCGCCTACCGCGGCTTCCGCCAGGGCCTTCTTGGCGCGAACTACGGGGATGGGGCACTGCTGGCCGCGTGCATCCACTTCTACCATGCTCATGATTCCTTCTTTCCACCCCGCAAGCGGGGCATTCTACATGCCGGGCGATTACCTGCCGCCCGGCGATTCTAACAGTATCTATCGCGTTTGGCGTTTATCTGCCGGGGCAACGCCACCGCATTCTCGATTGCGATACCCGACGCCTGCGCAAGCCCGCAAACCTGCAGCATCGATTCCACAGGGACCAGAAGCGCGACCCCGCACGATGCACGGGCGGCTCGCGGCGTGGGCGATATCCTGACCGG
>SFII01000082.1 GCA_004555335.1 Coriobacteriaceae bacterium
TCATGGAAGGTCAGCGACACCGAGCAGCTGGGGCATTCGGGCACGAAGCCGCATTCGCGGCAGAGCACGAAGCTGGCAAATCCCCTCTGGTTCAAAAGCAACACGGCCTTCTGACCAGCGCGAAGGGTCTCTTCCAACGCCATGCGAAGCGCAAGCGAGAACATGTTCCTGCTTCCCTTGCCGAACTCGCAAGCCATGTCCACCACCTTGACCTGGGGCATGGGGCGCCCGTTGGCGCGTTCGGGCAAGCGCACGATCGACCATTTGGGATCGGTTTCCACTCTATGCAGCGCCTCGATGGAAGGGGTGGCGGACCCCAGCACCAAAGCGGCCCCGCAGGCATTCGCCTTCCATTCCGCCACATCGCGCGATACGTAACGCGGGGCCTGATCCTGCTTATAGGAGCCTTCGTGCTCTTCGTCGATCACGATCAGCCCCACGTCCGCCAAAGGCGCGAACAGGGCGCTGCGGGCACCCACCACCACGCGGGCCTGGCCGCTGCGGATGAAATCCCACTGGTCGAAGCGCTCCCCCGCGCTCATGCGCGAATGGAGCACGGCCACCATGTCGCCGAAACGCCCGCGGAAACGAGCCACGGTCTGCGGGGTGAGCGAGATCTCCGGCACCAGCACGATGGCAGTGCGTCCTTGGGCGAGCACCCCCTCGATGGCCTGCAGGTACACTTCCGTCTTGCCCGACCCGGTTACCCCGTCCACCACCACGACGCTGCCGTTACGGGCATCGCAGGCGCGGCGGATGCCTTCCAAGGCCTGCGCCTGCCCCTGCGTGAGCCGCGGCTTGGCGCTGGGGACGAAGTCTTCCCCCGCACCCTCAGATGCGGGCACCCCGCGCAAGCGGCGACGATGCTCTACCACAACGACTCCGCGCGTTTCCAGGGCCTTGAGCGAAGAGGAGACGTTCCCATATTCGGCGGTGAGCTCGCTCACGCGCAGCGCACCCATCTGCAGGGCTGCCAGGATAGCTTCCTGTTTGACGGCCCCCTTGCGCGGCTTGAAGCCCTGCGCGTTGGGACCCAGCCTGACCCAGCGGTCGTCTACCTGGCCGGTTGCAGGCTCGCACACCACCCACTGCCCGTTCTGCTTGCGAACCGTAGGAGTGCCGCCCGGAGGCGTGAACAGGCGCACGCAGCTGGAAAGCGGCGCGATATAGCGCTTCGACAGGAAGCGGGCGCATTCGGATGCGGATTCATCGAAGAAGGACTTCCCCAGTACCGCCTCGATGGGCTTCGCCTTGGCGCGCAGCGATTCGTCGACTTCATACTCGCCCTGCAAGGACATGACGAAGCCCACGGCCTTCCTATGGCCGAAAGGCACTAAAACAGGGCACCCGACCTGCGCATCCTGCATCTGATCGGGAACCAGATAGGAATACGCCTGGTCGAGTGCCTGAGTAGGGATATCCAGTATGACCTGGGCTATTCGCATGCAGCACGCAATGCGTCGGCGCGGTCGGTGTGCTCCCAGGTGAACTCGGGGAGCTCGCGGCCGAAGTGGCCGTATGCAGCCGTCTTACGGTAGATGGGACGGCGCAGGTCCAGCGCGTCGATGATGGCGCCGGGACGCAGGTCGAAGACCTGGTCGATGGCGGCTTCGATCTTCTGCACAGGCACATGCTCGGTGCCGAAGGTTTCCACCATCACAGAAACGGGACGGGACATGCCGATGGCGTAGGCCAGCTGGACCTCGCAGCGGTCTGCCAGCCCGGCAGCTACCACGTTCTTGGCAACCCAGCGTGCAGCGTAGGCGGCAGAGCGGTCCACCTTCGTGCAGTCCTTGCCGGAGAAGGCACCGCCGCCGTGACGGCCCATGCCGCCGTAGGTGTCGACGATGATCTTACGGCCGGTCAGGCCGCAGTCGCCCATGGGGCCGCCGATGACGAAGCGGCCGGTGGGGTTGACCATGTATTCCACGTCTTCGGCCAGGGGCACGCCTTCCTTTTCGAAGACGGGCTTGATCACGTGCTCGATGATGTCGGCACGCAGGGTTTCGTAATCGACCGTTTCGGAATGCTGGGTGGAAACGAGCACCTTTTCCACCTGGGTGGGCTTGTCGTTGATGTAGCGGACGCTCACCTGGGTCTTTCCGTCGGGGCGCAGGTACGGCAGGGTGCCGTTCTTGCGTACTTCGGTGAGGCGTTCGGCCAGACGATGCGCCAGGAAGATGGGCATGGGCATGAGCGTGGAAGTTTCGTTGCAGGCGTAGCCGAACATCATGCCCTGGTCGCCGGCACCCACCTTGGAGTACTCGTCTTCCGCCTCGCCATGCTGCTCTTCCCAGCTGGCGTCGACGCCGCGGGCGATGTCGGCGGACTGCTCGGCGATGGCATTGAGCACGCCGCAGGTGTCGCAGTCGAAGCCGTACTTGGCGCGGTCGTAGCCGATGCTGCGCACGACCTCGCGGGCGATCTGGGGGACGTCCACCCAGGCTTCGGTGCGGATTTCGCCGGAAACCACGATCATGCCGGTGCTGACCATGGTCTCGGCCGCGCAGCGCACGTTTTCCAGGTTTGCGGGCACGCCATTGGGGGCGATGTAGCCCTCACTTGCCAGGCGCGCTTCCTTTTCCAGGATCGCGTCCAGGATCGCGTCGGAGATCTGGTCGCAGATCTTGTCGGGATGTCCTTCCGTCACCGATTCGCTGGTGAACAGATAGGAACGCTCGTTGTTTTCAGCCATAAGAAAAATGCTCCTCGCAAATACCGACGGATCGTGTTCCGATCCGTTTTTTTGACCAATTGGTCGAAAACTGTTTTTCCGTTCGTAATGATACACTTTTTCCCTGCTTGCCGCCCTGTGCGAACGGAGAGTTTCCAAATGGTCACGAAACGCCCAAACACTGCCCCCACCTGCGGTTTTATCCATATCCTAATCATGATTGCCACTTGCTGCTGCCTAGCTGCGACTCTGTTGGCGGTAGGCTTTGCGGCGTGTATGCAACCTGTTGCCACGGACTTGTTCGCAAAAGCATTCGCAAGCAACGCATCAAGCCCCTACTTGGATGAGGACCTGCAAGCACTCGCACGCGAGACGCGCGACTACACGGTATCCGATCACGGGCGCTCGCAAGGGGGAAGCGAAGCCGCCAGGCAGCGCATCGCCCTGGCAACGGTGCTCGCAGCCCAGCATTCCGCAGACGGCGATTCGCCCAAGCGGGCGCTGTGGCCCGACACCGCCATCGACCTGCTGAAGAAGCCTATGGCACGCGAGAATCCTGTGGCAACCGCGCAGGCGCTGAGCCGCATCAGCTGCAGGCTCGCGCTGGGCGAAGACGAGCTTTCCCACCTGGACGACTGCTACACGCTCATCAACTCCGCCATCCCAGTGCTGTGGTGCTGTGCCGGAGCCGCACTGGCAGGCCTTGCCTTCCTGGTGCTTTCGGGCCGCAGGCGCCAGGCGGGACACGTGCTCTTGTGCGCTCCCGCAGTGCTGGCCGCGGTGATGCTCGCGCTGGGAGCATGGGCCGCACTGGACTTCAACGGCTTCTTCGGCGCGTTCCATGGGCTCCTGTTCCCGCAGGGCAACTGGACCTTCCCAGCCCAAAGCCTGCTCATCTGCATGCTTCCCTTGGATTTTTGGGTGAGTATGGCGGCGCTATGGTTGGCGGTGACGCTGGCTGCCTGTATCATTGCAATGTTACTGGGAAGGCGCCTTTCCAAGGCCGCTTAACATACCGATCCAACGAAGGATATCCATGACCAACACCAACGAAGTGCGCGTTCGCTTCGCGCCGTCACCTACGGGCATGCTGCACATCGGCGGCGCCCGCACCGCTATCGACAACTGGGCATTCGCCCGTGCCAACGGGGGCAAGTTCATCCTCCGCATCGAAGATACCGACCCCACCCGCTCCACCGAGGAAAACACCCAGATCATCCTGCGCGCCATGCGCTGGCTGGGCCTGGATTGGGACGAGGGCCCCGAAGTAGGCGGCGAATACGGCCCCTACACCCAGATGCAGCGCATGGACACCTACACCGCCGCCCTGGAAACCCTGAAGAAGCGCGGCGCCGTGTATCCCTGCTTCTGCACCAAGGAAGAACTGGATGCCAAGCGCGCGGCCGCAGAACAGTCCGGCGAAAAGTACACCGGCTATGACCGCAGCTGCCGCAACCTGAGCGCCGAGGAAGCCCAGGCCCGCATCGACGCAGGCGAAGAGCACGTCTGGCGCCTGAAGGTCCCCGAAAACCACGGACCCATCGAATTCGACGATGCCGTCTACGGCCACATGAGCTTCCCCGCCGACGTCATGGACGACATGATCCTGGTCCGCTCCGACGGAAGCCCCACCTACAACTTCGCCGTGGTATGCGACGACACCAACATGCGCATCACCCATGTCATCCGCGGCGACGACCACCTGTCCAACACCCCGCGCCAGATCCTCATCTACGAGGCGCTGGGCTTCCCCGTGCCCACCTTCGCCCACCTTTCCATGATCCTGGGCGCTGACGGCAAGAAGCTCTCCAAGCGCCACGGCGCCACGAGCGTGGAAGAATACCGCGACCGCGGCTACCTGCCCGACGCCCTGGTGAACTTCCTGGCCCTTCTGGGATGGTCGCTCGATGGCGAGACCACCATCATCCCCCGCGATGTGCTGGCACGCGAATTCTCGCTCGACCGCATCACCAAGAAGGACGCGGTCTTCGACGAAACCAAGCTGGATTGGATGAACGGCCAGTACATCAAGGACATGGGCGCAGACGCCTGGGTGCAGGCAGCCCGTCCGTGGCTGATCGAAGCCGGTGCGACCGAAGAAGACATCGACGCACGCCCCGAATGGTATGCAAAGCTGTACCCGCTGGTGGCAGAGCGCCTGGTCCGCATGGACGAAATCCCCGGCAAGCTGGCATACATGTTCTGGGGTCCCAAAGTGGAACTGGACGAGAAGAGCGTCGCCAAGGTGCTGCAGAAGGAAGGCGCCCGTGCCGAAGAGGCGCTGCGCGCCGCCCGCCAGATCATCGCCGATGAAAGCATCCCCTGGGAATGCGACCCGCTGCAAGACGCCGTCCGCGCGCTGACCGAAACCCTGGACATGAAGGCCAAGTTCCTGTTCCAGCCCATCCGCGTCGCCGTCTGCGGCAACATGGTTTCTCCCCCGCTGTTCGAGAGTATCGAGCTTTTGACCCGCGAAGACGTGCTCGCACGCTTCGACGCGACCCTGGCAGCGGCATTCTAATCGCCAAAACATCGCTCCCCGCCCGGTTACAGGCGGGGAGCTTTCTGTAATGCAGAAAGGATAGAACCTGTGAAAGAGGGCACCCTGCTCCCGGAGAACTTCGATTCGCAAGCTGCCGACACATTGGCATCGCTGCCCTTCCTGCATATCCAAAAACAGTACTGCACCAGGGCCAACGGCTCGGATTGCAAACGCTGCTCGTTCTGCTGCCCCCACGGTGCCATCACCCTGCGCGAAAACGCGGCACCTTCGGTGAACCACGAGGCCTGCGCAGGTTGCGGCATCTGCGCAGGCGTCTGCGACGCCTTTTCGGCCACGCGCCTGAGCCTGCATCAGCTGCACCAGCACATCCTGCGTACGGCCGCTGCGGGCAAGCGGGTATTCATCACCTGCGAGAAGAACCTGGAGCCCAAGGCCAAGCCCGCCGAAAACGTGATGGTACTGCCCTGCATTTCCATGATGTCCCCTGCCTTCCTGACCATGATCCTCGCCGAAGGCGTAGAGCTTACCCTGGGCTGCAAGTTAGAAACCTGCGAGGGCTGCGCCATGGGAGGTGCGCTGGGAGGCATGCTCTTCCCCCGCGCGGTGGAAATCGCCCAGCAACGCACCGGCAAGGAAGTGCTCATTTCTGCAGAGATCCCCACCAAGCTGGCCTTATTGGAAAAGATCACGGAAAACGAGGATCTCACTGGACGCAGGCAAGCCTTCCAGGACCTGGCTGCAGACTTCATGGACATCACTTCCGGAAAGCGCAGGCTCGC
>SFII01000083.1 GCA_004555335.1 Coriobacteriaceae bacterium
CGTAATATTCCTTGAAACCCTGGATTGCCTGCTCTTTCGTAACACGGAACGGAATAACCATATCCGCGTGCTCTGGGCATTCGCAAGGCAGGCTATCAATAGCTTGCTGTTCAACCGGCATTAGATTTGAAGACGCAGCAGCCACTCCACCCTTAATCGGGTCGACGGCAATTTCCATAGGAAATAATTCTTCTCTTGAAAAGCTCGTGCCGCAGAACTCGCACACCGCACCTCCCGTCGCGTTATCGATCGAAAGCGGAGCGCAACAGGCTGGACATTTCAAGACCTTAGCATCCATCAAAATACATCCCCTATCTCTTGAAGCCCATCGCAAATAGAGGGTCAATCCAGCTGGAACACCAGAGCAACCCTTCTTTCCGACAATACATTCTACTCACACGGATTTCACCCGATGCACATCAAGAGCAATACCGTCCGCTGCAAAAACAATCCCCCGGCTCCGAATGGGAACCGGGGGATTTTCTGCTTTAAAAGCTAGTTAATTGCAGATCGGAACAAATCGACTCTCAGCAACTAGAAGCTTCCGCCGCTCGAGCCGCCGAAGCCGCCGCCACCGCCACTGTCGCTGTCACTCTTCGGCTTGGGGGTCTTGCTGATGAAGACGCCTTCGAACTTGTCGTTGCTATCAGTCAGATCGAATGCTTCGGGGAGCTCGTAATTCGATGCGCTGCAGGCAACCTCGACGGTCTTCAACTGCTTTCGGAGACCAAAGCAAACACCACCCGCAATCGCTACTGCAGCAACGGCACTGATGGCAAAACCTATGCCGCGATCCTGCTTCTGAGCCACGGGGTCGTTATCGCGGGACATCCCCTCGCCGTTGGCAAGATAGTAATCGGCGGTTTCCTCGGCAAGGGTCACATAGTCATCGCAGCCTTTGACGAAACGGTCGTCCCTCAAATCGCCAACGATTTCCTCTTCCATCTGATCGATACGATAGTCGGTGAAGACATCACGGCCCGCACCATAGGTGACGGTAACGTATTTGCGAGAATTCACGGAAATCAAGAACAAGATGCCGTCCCTCTGGTCGCCCATGCCAAGGTCATTCGACTGGTAGTAGTCGATAGCGTAATCCCGCACTTCTTCATCTCCGATGCTATCCACCAGTGCCAGATACACACCCACACCCGTGTTCTGGGACATGGTTTCGCATCTTGCCTCGAAGTCCTGATAATAGCCCTCTTTCAGCAACCCGACCTCATCGATGACGAAGGGCGCATAGTCGCCGGCGTTGAGAACGGGATCCGCTTGCGCGGTGGGATCAGCCTCATCTGCAAAAGCAGCCTCCGGCGCAGCAAAGGCAACCGGCACGGCCATCATGAAGGCGAGCAGCAGGGATGCCGCCGCCAGGGCCGACGCTTTGAGAGCACGCGGCTTGAACGATACTTTGCTCATATCAGTTTCCTCCTCTTGCGTCAGCCGCTTATACGATCAGGAAGGTGAGCAGCACGCCGAGCACTGCAGTACCCAGGAAAGTCAACAAGCCGGTCAGAGCCATCTTCTTATTGTCGCAGGGTAAATCACCCACCATACGGCCGGTCTGTCCGTTCATGGCGAACAGGTAGTCCCCGCCGTTCCATTTGGTATGGAGCATCCATACGGGGAAAAGCGCGTAAGACACGTTGGTATAGGACACATCGCCGTCGACACGATTGTCGGGCAGAACGGTGTCGTAGCCGGTAACCGTGGATTCCAAGCGGGACCCCAGGGTATTGAGGGCGCGCAATTGCGCACGCGGGGCGCAGTATTTCACGTCGGCGTCATAGCGTTCGGCCAGGAAGCCGGGCAGGTATCCCATGGAAAAGGGCTTCAACTTGGAGAAGTCGAAGGGCTCGATGGAGTCCATCATGTCGTCGGGCATGCGCTTGGAACCATCGGCGGGAATCCTGGCAAAGCGAGTGGAACCCCTGCGGTAGCAGCTGTATTTGGTGGTTTCCACATAGTCGTAATCCGAATCCGACCAATACCTATGGTTTTCGCAACGGAAGGTCTGCGAGCCTTCCGCCTTCGCATCGAATAGCCAGAAGGGAACGTACACGCCCTGGATTTCCTCGATATGGTTTTCCTCCTTGAAGGCCTTCGGCAGCAGGAACTTGCCCTTGTAATGCTCCTTCAGCGCCTCAACTGCCTGCTCCTTCGTGGTTTCGAAGGGGATAACCAGGTCGGGTTCGAGCGTATTGCCCAATGTTCCTGGGACGACGGTGTTGTTGCCGCAATACGGGCACTGCGAAACCGCCGTGCTCCCGCTCACGATCAGGGCGGCACCGCACGAAGAGCACACCACACACGCAGCATTCGCGTCACCCTCTTCGAGCGGCTTCTTCGACTGCAGGTACGCGGCGATCGCATCGTCGCCCGTTACCTGGGTTTGCGCATAGGCACCTGCATGCTGGGCTTCGCGCGCACGCTCGCGGCCATCTGCAACCATAACGGGCTGGGGTACGGGACTTGCAGCATGCACCCCTGCAGAAACGCCCGGCTGCTTGCCGGCTGAATCCCCCATCGCAGCAGCATCGGCCTTCGCCTGCTTTTCGGCGTAATAGGCCTCAACTTGCTCGACGGTAAAGGTGGAATCGCAATAATCGCAAGTGGGAACACCGGTTTGGGCATCGAAATGAAGCGGGCCCCCGCACGCGGGACATTGGTAAGTAAGGCTTTCTCGAGCCATAACTCCCCTTCCTCGAGTATGTGTTCGGCGGCAGTTGAGCCGCCGAAACGGTTACCATAAAAGATAAACGACAACGCGATGATTCGATGTGTTTTTTCCTTCTTACAAGCCCACGCATTGCTGAAAGTTCTTTCATTCAGCTGAAGACCCTGAAGCGGCATCCGAAAACGGGTGGCATAATCAGTATGCGTCACACCACCCGAACACACCCATTACTCTAATAATTCCACCAAGCACGCGCATTCAAACCCGCGCTCGAATGCGCATTCCCTGAAAGCGCCGTAACCCAACATGCTCGAAAAAACCCTCGAAAGGAGCGTGTATCATGCTGTACTTCACCGGAGACGTCCACGGATTCGCCATCGAAACCAGGCTTACCGCCCAGGTTTTGGAATCTCGCGGACTCCATCTGACCGAACAGGACCACCTGATCGTCTGCGGCGATTTCAGCGTACCCTGGAGCAATCCCATCAACCAGAAGGACGCTTCCCTGCTCGATCAACTGAACCAGCAGCCCTGGACCACCCTGTTCATCGACGGAAACCACGAAAACCACCCGCTCCTGGGAAGCTTCCCCGAAAAAACCTGGCATGGTGGCAGGGTCCACGAAGTGCGGCCCAAGGTGCTGCATCTGATGCGCGGTCAACTGTTCGACATCGATGGGGTGAACGTCTTTGCCCTCGGAGGCGCGCACAGCGTCGATCGGGCAGGTCGCACTGAAGGCAAAACCTGGTGGCGCGACGAGGTCCCCAGCGAAGAAGAGCGGGCGACCGCGAACAAGACGCTCGCAGAATGCGGGAACGATGTCGACGTGGTCGTAACCCACTGCGCGCCTAGCATGGTGCAATATCGCCTAAGCTACTCATTCGAGCGGGATGAATTCACCGAGTACCTGGAATACTTGTCCGGCATCGTAGGGTTCAAACGCTGGTACTTCGGCCATTACCACATGGATCGCGATTTCAACGACGGGTATTGCTGCCTGCTCGATCGCGTGGTGCCCTACTCGGAATGATTTGCAGATAGCGGGCATTACCGCACGGCACCCGAAGAAGACCACCGATTGCCCGTCTACAACCCGACATGTCGTAGCTTTCCCCACATCCCTTAACGGGAATTTTATCCTCCGAAGAATATCCTTGCGTATTGACGGTCTTTCCGATCGACCTGTTCAAGCATGTATTCGCTTTTATCGAACATCCCCCTTGGCCGGTAACGAAACATCCACCTGAACAGGCTGGAAAGGCCGTCTTCTGGCACCTTTCCGTTTCTGCCTTGATAAGCCGGGGATCCCATCGATTCCCAATAAGCCCAAAGGCAGGCCGGGCAAATCGAAGGAGGAATAATGTATGGGTAAAAGACTAGCTTGGAAGGCCCTTGCCGTAACCCTCGCCGTTTCGCTGATCATGTCGTTCTGTGCGGTAAGCGCTTTCGCAGACGATGGCACGCAAGACGAGGCAGAAGAAGGGATAGCGCGAACCCAGGTCGATCCAAGCGAGGAGGAAACAGCATCAGCCGAAGGTGAAAGCGTTGAAGAGACCGTGCCCGAATCAGGCGATACGGAAAGCGAAATCGCAACCGAAACGCCAGAGCCCGAAGCCGTTTCCCAACCCGAAGAAAACCTCTCGGAACCAGAGGCGTCCCAAAACGCCGAAGCCACCGAAACAGACCTGCAACCCGCAGACAGCGACCCGCAGGACGGAGCATCGATCTTTGACAGCATCAATAGCACTGATTCAGACGAAATCGTCATCGAAATCGACGGCGACCATGCCCTGTCAGCACCTCTGGTCATCCCCGAGAACAAGCACGTTATCATCACGTCGAAAACCGGGGCATCAGACGCAAAACCCTTCGTGATCTCGGTTTCGCCCGATACCGACCTAGGCACGCTGGTTACCATTTCCAAGGGAGCAAGCCTCTCCCTGAAAGGATCGCTCACCTGGTCGGGAGAAAGGCTCAACGGCAACGGTTCGATGTTCAAGAACCTAGGCGAGCTCATCCTCGAGACAGGCAATAAGATCACCGGATATAAGGCATCTGGTGATAGCACATCGGTAATCGCAGTGGAAGACGGCGCAAGCCTGACCATCCGCGGAGCAACGATCGCGCAGAACGAAATCCGCGGCGGACAGGGTGCAACGATCCTGGTGGAAGGCGGATCCAAGGTCACGATCGAATCCGGCTCCATTTCCGGAAACACCGCAAATTCCAACCTGGGCACCGCAAGCAGCGGCATCCTGGTAAACGAAGGCAGCCTGCATATGACCGGCGGTACCATCCAGGACAACAAGTCCATGAAAGGTTCTGCAGTTTGGTTGGCCGGCAACGGAAACGGTGCTCGGTTCACTATGGACGGCGGCACTATCACCGGCAATTCCTATCTGGGAAGCAGAACCTCTGCATCCGGGGCAATCCATGTAGAAGGCAATTCTTCCTTCACCCTCAACGATGGCCTTATCAGCGCCAATCAGGGAGGTTCGGGTGGCGCGATCAGCGTGATCGACAGCGACCTCATCAACAATGACGGCCGCAAGGCGAGCTTCCAGATGAACGGTGGCGTGATTTCCATGAACTCGGCCATCTCCGGCGGTGCGATCTTCGTCAATTCCGACGGGGTCAAGCTCAATGCGGGAGAAATCATCGACAACAAGGCCGAAAACCTGGGAGGCGCCATCTATGTGGAAGGCAACAAGGACGCTTGGCCCACGCTCCACTTGGAGAACGCCCTCATCGCAAAGAACTCCGCCATCGGAAACACGGGTTCGAGCGGTGTTGGCGGCGGTGTATGGGTCTGCCCCACCGGAGGAGTCGATGTCCGCTTCGATAAAGGCGTTGCCATCTTCGACAACAGCGCCGAATCCGCAGGCGACGATTTCGTAAGCGCCAGGGGTAACAAAGCCCCCGAAGGAAACAGCCTTTCCAACCGTATCTTGGGAAACGGCTGGGCAAGCTGGCATGAAGACGGCGGCGTAACCGAAGGCAACCCCTTCCCCATGCCCACCGACGACCTTCGCTTCGACCCCGCCTATCCTGGTAAAGAAGTGAAAGTGAACGGCGACCATCAGGAACGTGCACTGAAGTCCATCGTTGACGAAGACGGAAAGAACGCAGCTAAGGCTGCAGCCACTTTGATCATTTCCGGCAACTCCGCCCCCAGGGGCGGTGGAATCGCCTCGAACGGCGGATTGCGCTCCGGTGACACCACGGCAACCAAGACCATC
>SFII01000084.1 GCA_004555335.1 Coriobacteriaceae bacterium
CCCCAACTACCGCTTCCCCAAGGATCGCCTGGACGAAGACATCCGCGCCATCCTTTCCGCAGGCGATATCAAGGTCCACTACGAGACCATGATCGATACCGCGGAAGCCATCAAGGAAGTGGCCGATGCCCATGACGCCATGTTCGTGGCTATCGGTGCCCAGGAGGGCAAGAAGCTGCGTCTGGACGGCATCGATGCCGAGGGTGTAAGCTCCGCAGTCGAGATGCTCGACAACATCGGAAACGGCATCGTTCCCGACTACACCGGTAAGAACGTCGTCATCATCGGTGGCGGCAACGTTGCCATGGACGCCGCCCGCAGCGCAGTCCGCTGCGGTGCAAAGCAGGTCAGCTGCGTATACCGCCGTCGCCAGGAAGACATGACCGCACTCGATAGCGAAATCGAGGCGGCAATCGCCGAGGGCGTCGAAATGATCACCCTGCAGGCTCCCGTTTCCATCGAAGTCGACGAAAACGGCAAGTGCGCAGGCCTGGTTATCCGCACCCAGATGGCTTCTACTTACGACGCCAAGGGCCGTCCCAAGCCCGTCGATGTCGATGCTCCCACCGAAGTGGTTCCCTGCGACATCATCCTCAATGCAGTCGGCCAGGGCATCGTAAGCCAGCCCTTCGAGGACTTCGGCATGCCCGCCAAGTGGACCATCTTCCAGGCCAATCCCGACACCTCCGTCGAGGGTATGCCCGGCGTATTCGTCGGCGGTGACTGCCAGACCGGTCCCTCCACCGCGATTCGCGCGATCGCTGCAGGTAAGGTTGCCGCATATGCGATCGACAAGTACATGGGCTTCGAGCATCAGATCGACTTCGGCATCGAGGCTCCCGACGCCGAACCCAACAACCGCATCCCCACCGCTCGCGTGAACATCGTCGAGCGCCGCGCTGCGGTCCGCAAGAACGATTTCGACCACGTCGAGATCCAGATGTCCTTCGAAGAGGCTATGCAGGAAGCAAGCCGCTGCCTGCGTTGCGACCACTACGGCTACGGATGCGTAGAAGGATGTGATTGCTAATGGCAATGATTAACGTAACCATCGACGGCATCCAGGTTGCCGTCGAAGAAGGCACCACCATCCTGGCTGCCGCTAAGGCTGCAGGCATTGAAATCCCCACCCTGTGCTACCTGAAGGACGTCAATGAAATCGGCGCTTGCCGCGTTTGCGTCGTCGAGGTCGAGGGTGCAACCCAGCTGTCTGCAGCTTGCAACACCGTTGTTACCGACGGTATGGTCGTGAAGACCAATTCCCCCAAGGCCGTGGCTGCCCGCCGCGCCAATGTGCAGCTTCTGGTTGCAGCCCATGACGTTCAGTGCACCACCTGCGTGCGCAGCGGAAACTGCCAGCTGCAGAAGCTTGCCAACGACCTGGGCCTGCCCATGGAAGAGTACGAGAAGTGCCCCGTCGAGCAGGCTTGGCCTTCCGACTCTCCGCTGATTCGCGATGCAAGCCGTTGCGTCAAGTGCGGCCGTTGCGTCTCCGTCTGCGAGAAGATCCAGCATGTGGGCGTTTGGGAGTACTCCGATTCCCATCTGATCGACGTTGCCGGCGGCGTGTCCATTAAGGACTCCCTGTGCACCCTGTGCGGCCAGTGCATTACCCATTGCCCCACCGGTGCTCTGACCGAGCGCGATGATACCGCCCGTGTCCGCAGGGCCATCAACGACCCCGAGACCATCACCGTCGTCCAGGTCGCCCCTGCGGTCCGTACCGCTTGGGCTGAGGAAGCCGGCATCCCTCGCGAGGAGGCAACCCCCGAGCGCATGGCAGCTGCCCTGCGTCGCCTGGGCTTCGACTACGTCTTCGACACCGACTGGTCTGCAGACCTCACCATCATGGAAGAGGGCTCCGAGTTCGTCGAGCGCCTGAAGAACGCCGAGAACGAGACCTTCCCCATGTTCACCTCCTGCTGCCCCGGCTGGGTTCGCTTCATCAAGGGTCACTGGCCCCAGTACACCAACCAGCTGTCCACTGCGAAGTCTCCCCAGCAGATGTTCGGCGCAATGGTGAAGTCCTACTTCGCAAAGCGCATCGACGTCGATCCCAACAAGATCTTCAGCCTGTCCATCATGCCCTGCCTGGCAAAGAAGCATGAATGCGCACTGGAGAACATGAACGACGCGGGTGCTGGCCAGGACGTCGACATGTCCCTGACCGTTCGCGAGTTCGTCCGTATGATGCGTGCCGCGAATATCGACATCGCAAGCCTGCCCGAAGAGAAATTCGACGACATCATGGGCATCGGTACTGGTGCCGGCATCATCTTCGGCGCAACCGGCGGTGTTATGGAAGCTGCGCTGCGTAGCGCATACTTCCTGGTCACCGGCGAGAACTGCGACCCCGATGCATTCCAGGAAGTCCGCGGTCAGGAAGGCTGGCGCGAGTACACCTTCAACCTGGCGGGCACCGATCTGAAGATCGCCGTCGCAAGCGGCTTGGAGAACACCAACAAGCTCATGACCGCTCTGGACAAGGGCGAAGTCTCCTACCACTTCGTAGAGATCATGGCTTGCCCCGGCGGCTGCGCCGGTGGCGGCGGTCAGCCCATCCACTTCAACCAGGAATTGGCTGCGGAACGCGGTTCTCACCTATACTTCCTGGACAAGAATGCAGACCTGCGCTTCTCCCACGAGAACCCCGAGGTCGTGGCATGCTACGAGCAGTACCTGGAGGCACCCCTGTCCCACACCGCTCATCACCTGCTGCATTCCGATCATGCCGATTGGTCCATGCCCCACGCATAAGATCTTTCGACTGAAAGCTTTGCCTCGAGAGGCCGGCTCGTCCGGCCTCTCGCTGTATCGTGCCTGGCAAGGGCAGGCTATGCTCCCGGCTTTTCGTGCAGCGGGCTCCGTGCGAAAGGGGTTGCTTGGTTCCGATTGGCAAACCTCGACCTCGGTGTCATGGAACCGCTTACCGTCGATAGGGCAGAACCTCTTTTTCCGGCAGGGAATCGAAGGTGCTTCGGGGGCTCATCGCTTGGGCATGCGTATGCCGTCTGCCGTCGATAATCAGCGCCTTGGTAACGGAGATCCGTCTGCCGTCGATGTTCTGGTATATGAAATCATATAGGTAGCAATTATAGATTCAGGGCGGTTTCCAAACTGAAGCATCTGAGGCCATGAGCATGCCGCTTATGTGCCGGTCGTCTACCGAAAGCCTTACCCGCAGAGGGCGAAAAACGCCATCTACCTGACTGCCCGCCCTTGCTAAGCGCGATAATCATTGATTGGAAAGCTCGAAGGCTTCTATTCGATAGGAAGTGATTGAAATGGCAATCTACAATCCGGCGTCCCGCTGTGCTGATGAATTCATCAACCATGACGAGATCTTGGAGACGCTCGAGTACGCTGACGCGAACAAGGACAACCTCGAGCTCATCCATTCCATTTTGGAAAAGGCCCGCAAGAACATGAACGTGGCCAAGGACCACTGCACCGTCATCAGCCATCGCGAGGCATCGGTGCTGCTTGCGTGCGAAGACCCCCAGGTCAATGAGGAGATCAAGAAGCTCGCCCGTGAAATCAAGCTGGCATATTACGGCAACCGCATCGTGCTGTTCGCGCCTCTGTACCTGTCCAACTACTGCATCAACGGCTGCGTGTACTGCCCCTACCATGCGAAGAACAAGACCATTCCCCGCAAGAAGCTCACGCAGGACGAGGTGCGTGCGGAAGTGATCGCGCTCCAGGACATGGGCCACAAGCGCCTTGCCATCGAAGCGGGCGAAGACCCCAAGAACAATCCCATCGAATACATCCTGGAATGCATCGATACCATCTACAACGTGAAGCACAAGAACGGTGCCATCAGGCGCGTGAATGTGAACATCGCCGCCACCACGGTCGAAGAATACCGCATGCTCAAGGAAGCCGAGATCGGCACCTATATCCTGTTCCAGGAAACCTACCACAAGGAAAGCTACGAGCAGCTGCATCCCACCGGCCCCAAGCACGACTACAACTGGCACACCGAGGCCATGGACCGTGCAATGGATGGCGGTATCGACGACGTGGGCCTGGGCGTGCTCTTCGGCTTGGATAAGTACCGCTACGAATTCGCGGGCCTGCTCATGCATGCCGAGCATCTGGAAGCCGTTCACGGCGTGGGCCCCCACACCATCAGCGTGCCCCGCATCAAGCGTGCAGCCGATATCGATCCCAATGACTTCGACAACTCCATCTCCGACGATATCTTCGAGAAGATTACCGCGCTCATCCGCATCGCGGTCCCTTATACCGGCATCATCATGTCCACCAGGGAAAGCAAAGAAGTGCGCGAGCGTGCGCTGCAGTACGGCGTCTCCCAGATCAGCGGCGGATCGCGTACCAGCGTCGGCGGTTATGTGAACGAGGAGCGCCCGCATGACACCGAGCAGTTCGATGTGTCCGACAACCGCACCTTGGACGAGGTTATCAACTGGCTGATGGACAACAACCATATCCCCTCGTTCTGCACCGCATGCTACCGTGCGGGACGTACGGGCGACCGCTTCATGAGCTTCTGCAAGAGCGGCCAGATTCTGAACTACTGTCACCCCAATGCCATCATGACCTTGGCGGAGTACCTGGCGGACTATGCAACCCCCGACACCTATGACAAGGGCATCGCCATGATCAAGCGCGAGCTCGAATTGGTGTCCGACCCCAAGGTGAAGAAGCTCGCGGGCGAGCATGTGGAAGACATCCTGGCGGGTCGCGCACGCGACTTCCGCTTCTAGCCGACGCATCTCGGAAAAGAGGGACCCATGGGAATGCACGAAGCCCCCAAATCGGAACGCTGCCACATCGGCTTCTTCGGTTTGCGCAATGCCGGCAAATCGAGCCTGGTCAATGCGGTGACCGGACAGGACCTATCCATCGTCTCCAATGTGAAGGGCACGACCACCGATTCGGTTTCGAAGGCGATGGAGCTGCTTCCCCTGGGTCCTGTCGTCATCATCGACACACCCGGTTTGGATGATGAGGGCGAATTGGGCCTGGCGCGCGTCGACCGTGCCCTGCGCGAGCTGCGCAAGTGCGACGTCGTGGTGCTGGTAAGCGATGCTGCGCGCAGCCTTCTGCCCTTGGAGCAGGAATTCGTCGATAAGCTCAAGGCCGAATCGCGCCCTTTGATCGTTGCGCGCAATAAGGCCGATATGCTTCCCGAGGGTGCGCGGGTGGAAGATCTGACGGGTCTTCCCGAAGGTGCTGCCCAGTGCGTGGTGAGCGCGACGGCCGACCAGGGCATTTTCGAATTGAAGGAGCTTATCGCCCGAGTGGGCTTGCAGGCCGATACTGCGGCGCCCAAGACCATCCTGCAGGACCTTGCGGGTCCGGGAGACGTGGTGGTGATGGTGGTCCCCATCGACTCCTCTGCGCCGAAGGGCCGTCTGATCCTGCCCCAGCAGCTGGTATTGCGCGAGCTGTTGGATATGCATGCCAATGCCCTCATCTGCCAGCCCGAAGAGCTTGCCGACACCCTGGGAAAACTGGTCGATCCGCCCAGGTTGGTGGTAACCGACTCGCAGGCCTTCCACCAAGTCGATCCCCTGGTCCCCCAAAACGTGCCCTTGACGTCTTTCTCTATCCTGATGGCACGCTACAAGGGCGAACTGGCCCCGTATATGGCGGGAGCCCGGGAAATCGCGACGCTGCAAGACGGAGACAGGGTGCTCATCGCCGAAGGTTGCACGCATCATAGGCAGTGCGAGGACATCGGTACGGTTAAGATGCCCCGTTGGATCCGCGATTTTTCCGGGGCACAGCCCGAATTCGAGTTCGTGTCGGGCAACGAATTCCCGGAAGACCTTTCCAGATACCGTCTGATCGTGCATTGCGGCGGCTGCATGCTCAACGAAAGGGAAATGCGCTTCCGTGTGGCTTCGGCCCAGGCG
>SFII01000085.1 GCA_004555335.1 Coriobacteriaceae bacterium
GAGCATTTCCTGCCAGACCTTCTTCTGGAAGGGCGAACCGGCGGGATCCAGGGGCAGATCGAAGTAACGCCGCCTCCCCGCAAGGTATTCCTGCAACTGGTTGGCGGCATCATTGGTCAGAGGAGAGGGTTTCCTGGCACCCTGCAAGCCGACCTCGCCGATGGCGATGGCGGTGATAGCGAAGCCGTTCGAGGCGATGGTCACGCGTCCGACCGGCGTGTTGTACGTGAAGAAGGTGCTTTCGCTCATGGCACCCTCCAATCTGACGAGCTGTTATTCCAGGCCGTAGAATTCTTCCCTCAGCGGACGGCCGAGCAGGGTTTCGGTGAAGACGCCGATGTCCCCTTTTTCCCAAACGACCGCGCGCACCGCCTGGGCGATGGGAAGGTCGACGCCATGGCGCTCGGCCAAGGGCAGAAGGGTCTTGCAGGCAAGCGAGCCCTCGACCACCATGTGGGTCATCTCGATGTATTCGTCCAAGGTCCTGCCTTCGGCCAAGAACTCGCCGAAGCAGCGGTTGCGGGAATGATGCGACATGCAAGTGGCGATAAGATCGCCCGTACCCGCCAGCCCCATGCAGGTCATGGGATCGCCGCCCAGGGCGTAGACCAACCGGCTCATCTCCGCCTGCCCGCGCGTCATCAGGAAGGCGCCCGTATTGTCGCCCAAGCCGATGCCGTAGGAAATGCCCACGGCGATGGCGATGACGTTCTTGCATGCCGAGCAAACCTCCACACCCACCACGTCGCTGCTGGTGTAGGTGCGGAAGGAAGGCGTGACGAACAGGTTCTGGAACAGCTCCGCGGTTTCGGGCGACTCGGATGCGATAACCGTTGCAGAGGGGACGCAGCTGATGACCTCTTCCGCGTGGTTGGGCCCGGCAAGCACCGCAAAGCGGCTCTGATTGCCCATCTCTTCGGCGAAGACCTCGACGGGGAGCAGCCCCGTGCCCTCTTCGACGCCCTTGCAGCACAGCACCACCGGGGTATCCTGCGCCACCAGGCCGGCCAACTCGCGCGCCACGGAGCGCATGATCTTCGAAGGGGTGACCACGGCAACCGCTTCGGCACCATCGACGCATTCCGCAAAGGTGCCGTAGGCGGTGATGTTATGCGAAAGCTCCTGGGAGCTCAGATAGCGCACATTCCTGTGCTGCTCGTTGATGCCGCGGACCACTTCTTCCTTGCGCGCCCAGATGCGCACCTCGCTTCCGGTGACGCCGAGCAAGTGCGCAAGGGCGGTACCCCATGATCCCGCACCGATTACTGCAACCTTCATATTCCCCATCTCCCTTGAGGGTCGCAGGCCCCTATGCCGCTTCCTTCTTGTCGCCGACGCGACGTTCGGTTCCGGCAAGGAGCCTTTCGATATTGGCCCTATGGGCCCAGATGACGATCAAACCCATGACGACGCATGGAACGATGGCAACGATATCGCCCCAGAACAGATACGAGGCGAAAAACGGGCAGAGCGCTGCCGCGACGATGGAACCCAGTGAAACATAACGGGTGACGACCACGACAAGCGCGAATGCCGCCAGCTCGATAACCGCCGGGATAACGCCGAAGGTCACGAACAGGCAGCCCACGGAAACGGCGATGCCCTTGCCACCGTGGAATTTCAACCACGGCGAGAAGATATGGCCGCATCCGCAGCCCATGAATGCAAAGGCAAGGCACGCGTTCTGGCTGAATAAGCCGCCATCGACAGCGAAATGCGCGAACAGGATATTGGCCAGCACCCCGGAAAGGAGGCCCTTACCGAAGTCCAGCAGGAAGACGGCGTAACCGCCCTTCTTCCCCATCGCCCTGATCGCGTTGGTGGTTCCGATGTTTCCTGACCCTTGCTTCCTGATGTCGGTCTTGAAGAAGACCTTTCCAATGATCACGCCGTTGGGTATGGATCCCAGAAAGAAGGCGATGGCGAAAACAAGAATAAGAATCGGGAAGTGAACCACGTATTAATCCTTTCGCTTGAACTTGATACGGACAGGAGTGCCGGTGAAATCGAACTGCTTGCGCAGACGGTTTTCCAGGTAGCGCGTGTAATTATCGTCCACGATGTCGGGATGATTGCAGAAGAAGGTGATATACGGAGGGCAAATGCCGGTCTGGGTTACGTACTTCAGACGCAGGATCTTCTTGCCCTTGGAAATGTTGTGGCCGAAATCACGCAGCTCTGCAAGCCAGTTGTTCAGCTTGCTGGTGCTGATGGTGCGGTTGAAACTGGCGTATGCCTGGTCGATGGTCTCCCATACGCGCTTGAGGTTCTTGCCGGTTAGGGCGGAAATGGCGATGACGGGCGCATAGCCCACGAATCCCATGCGCTCTTCGATACGCTCGCGGATAGCGGCCTTGGCCTCGGGGCCTTCCACCAGATCCCACTTGTTCAGCACGATGACCATGGCGCAGCCGCGCTCGGCGGCAAAGCCGGCAACGCGCTGGTCCTGGTCGGTCAGGCCCAAAGTGGCATCGATGACCAAAAGGGCGACGTCGGCGCGGTCGATGGCGCGCATGGCGCGGACGAAGCCGTAGTATTCCACGGCCTCGTCGATCTGGCTCTTCCTGCGCAGGCCGGCGGTGTCGACCAGGCGGTACACCTGGCCGTCATGATGGACGATGGTATCGATTGCGTCGCGCGTGGTGCCGGCGACATCGCTCACGATGGAGCGCTGCTCGTTCGACAGCGCATTGGTGAGCGAGGACTTGCCCGCATTGGGACGACCGATGATGGCGACGTTGATCGCGTCGGAGTAGTCTTCCTCCTCGCGCTCCGGAATGGTGCGCAGGATATTCACCAGCTCGTCGAGCAGATCGCCGGTCCCATGGCCATGGGTGGACGAGACGGGCCAGGGGTCGCCCAGGCCCAGGCTGTAGAATTCGTAGATGTCATTCACATTGCCGGGATCGTCCATCTTGTTGACGATCAGCAGCACCGGCGTCTTGCTCTTGCGCAGGACGCGGGCGACTTCTTCGTCGTCGGCGTTGATGCCGGTCTTGCCATCGACCAAGAACAGGATGACATCGCATTCCTCGGTCGCAGCGAAGGCCTGGTCGCGGATGGAGCCCTGGAAGCGGTCGTCATTTCCCATTTCGATACCGCCGGTATCGATGAGGGTGAAGTCCATGCCGTTCCAGTCGGCTTCGTGGTAAGAACGGTCGCGCGTGACACCGCGCATTTCGTGCACGATCGCGTCGTTAGCCTGCGCGATCCTGTTCACGAAGGTGGATTTACCGACATTGGGACGACCAACGACGGCAACGATATGCTTTGGCATTGCGTATTTCCTCTATGTATCGAGCAGATTGCGTACTTGCATTAAATATTCGGATGCATCGCAGGATACCACATGAAGCTCGAGCCCCGCTTCCCCCTGCAGCTGCGAAAGCGTCATATCATCAAGAGTGACATGGTTGTGGTTGAACACCACTTCGGGGATGACGGCAAACGATGCCGGGGTGCCCGCCTGCTCCAGGCGCTTGGCCTCCTGCCTGATGGCGGGTGCCATATCGGCGGCGCAAAGAAGCCCGGTCACATCGACATTGCCCCCGAAATACTCGTTCTTCACGAAGAGCGGGATGATCCTGCCCTTCAGAGGCGAGCTTTCCAGCAAGGGTACCAGGGCTTCCACCATGGCGCAGCCGTAGACCAGGATCACGCGGGCGTCGTTGCGCTCGAGGACGCGGGCGCATTCCATGATGGCCTGGGGGTTTCCCATCCAGTCGTCGACGAAGGTGCGCACGATGCCGATGCCGTCTTCGAACACGCTGAAATCGCCGTAGAAGGCGGCAGGAGGAAGCTCTTCGAGCAGGGTTTCGCCATACGCATTGCGGTAGAACTCGTCCGAGGCATGCACCCAAGCATCGCCGCGTTCGAGCATGGCGCGATGCTGGAAGGGCTTGATGCATTCGATGACGGCGCATGCGGCCGCAGGGTCGTTGAAGCTCTTGCTGAAGCGCTTCTGATGCTTGGTATAACCTAGAGGGACGATACCCACGCTGATGATGCCGGGCTTGCCATAGCACCATTCGATGGTGCGGCGCAGCTCTTCCCCATCATTCACATCGGGCATGAGCACGATCTGGGCGTGGAGCTCTATCCCCGCATCGAGCAGGCGCTCTGCCACCGCAACGCCATGGGCGGCATGCTTGCCGATAACCTGCCTGCGCAGTTCCGGCGTGATGCAGTGGAGCGAATAGCGCAAAGGGGAGATGCGCTGCTCGATGATGCGCTGCTCGTCTTCGGGCGTGATATTGGTGAAGGTGACGAAATTGCCCTGCAAAAAGCTGAGGCGGTAATCGTCGTCGCGCAGCGATAGGCTCGCACGGGCCTGCTCGGGGAGCTGCCTCATGAAGCAGAAGATGCACGCATTCCTACACTGGATGATCCGGTCGAACACCACATCGGTGAATTCGAAGCCCCAAGACTCCCCCGGTTCGCGTTCCAGGCAGACATCGCCCCGGTCGCCGTCGCAATCGATGTAGGATACGACAATCTGGTCTTCGGAAGTATGCCAACGCCAGTCGATGATGTCGCGAATGGGATTGCCGTCAACCGCGGTGATGCAGCAGCCTTTGGAGAATCCCGCATCATCGGCGGGGCTCAAGGGCTCGACCGACTGGATGTACGCACGCGTTTCCATGGCTTATATGTATCCCAAGGGATCGACGGCGGCACCGTTCAACTCGACCTGGAAGTGCAGGTGGGCGCCGAAGGAATTGCCGGTATTGCCGACAGCCCCGATATTCTGCCCCTTGGAAACCGAATCGCCGACGTTCACATATACGGCAGACGAATGCATGTACTTGGTCACCAACCCGTTGCCGTGCGAGATGACGATCCAGTTGCCCGCGCCACCGTTATAACTGCCATCATTGGTGGCATAGATCACCGTTCCGGAATCCGCTGCATAGTAGGGCGTGCCTTCTGCGGCAGCCAGATCCAGGCCCATGTGGAAGGAGCTGTCGAAATCACGGTATCCGAAAGTGGAAGATATCGAACCGCCAGGACAGGGATTGGCCATCGCGCCGGTCCCGGAAACCACGGGTGCCGACTCAGTGGTACCGGCATCGGTGGTGCCGGAGGAATCGCCGGATCCGCCATCGCTGGCAGAAGCGGATGATTCAGCAGGCTGGACATAGCCGGTTTCAGCCGCCGCAGCAGAAGCCTGGGCTGCAGCCGCCTCTTCGGCAACCTTGCGCGCGGCTTCGGCTTCGGCTTCCTCGACCGCCTTCAGCTCCGCAACTTCCTGGGTGACCTTTTCGGCTTCGGCACGCAGATCCGACTGAAGGGCTTCGATTTCCTGAGCCTTCTGCTCGGCGGTTTCCATGCTTTCCTTAGCAAGCTGGCTCTGCTCTTCATACGTGGCCTTAGCCTGCTCGGTTTTCTCGCGAGCGGACTTGGTTTCGGCCACCAGGGAAGAACCGCGATGGGATACCGACTGCATGTAGTCGACCGCGGTCGCGAATTCCTCGAAAGACTGGGATTCCAGAACGACCCCCATGAACGTGGTCAGGGAGTCCTCGTTCTTGTACATCTGCACTGCATATTCACCCAAGGATTCCTGGAGGGTCTCGATCTTTTCGCTCTGCTCTTCGATGACCTTCTGGGATTCCTCGACCTTCTTGGCGGCTGATTCGTATTCCGACTTTGCGGAATCATAGGCATCATTCGCTTCGTTCAGGCTGGTCTGCAGTTCGTCGATCTGCGCGAACAGCGCATCCGCCTCTGCCTGCTTTTCGGCGGAAGTCACGCCGTATGCCATGCAGGGCTGGCAAAGGGCGCATACCAAACCGACGCCTGCAACGGCAGCAAGCGGCCTGAACAATATGTTCCGGGAAGAAAAAACCATGAAGTCCTTTTACGCTACGAA
>SFII01000086.1 GCA_004555335.1 Coriobacteriaceae bacterium
AAAGCCTGGAGCCTGTTATCGAGGCTCACCCCGAATACCAGCAGGCAAGCCTGCTCGAGCGCATCGTCGAGCCCGAGCGCATCATCACCTTCCGTGTCCCCTGGGTCGACGACAATGGCAAGGTCCAGGTCAACCGCGCCTTCCGCGTCCAGTACAACAGCGCCATCGGACCCTACAAGGGCGGCCTGCGCCTCCATCCTTCCGTTAACCTGTCCATCCTGAAGTTCCTGGGCTTCGAGCAGATCTTCAAGAACAGCCTGACCACCCTGCCCATGGGCGGCGGCAAGGGCGGCTGCGACTTCGACCCCAAGGGCAAGTCCGACATGGAAGTCATGCGCTTCTGCCAGAGCTTCATGACCGAGCTGTGCAGGCACATCGGCGCTGACACCGACGTTCCCGCCGGCGACATCGGCACCGGTGCCCGCGAGGTTGCCTACATGTTCGGCCAGTACAAGCGCCTGCGCAACGAATGGACCGGCGTCCTGACCGGCAAGGGCCTGACCTTCGGCGGCTCCCTGGCCCGTACCGAGGCTACCGGCTATGGCCTGGTCTACCTGGTCCAGGAGCACCTGAAGTGCATCGGCGACTCCTTCGAGGGCAAGACCGTCTGCGTATCCGGCGCCGGCAACGTTGCAATCTACGCCATCCAGAAGGCCCAGCAGCTGGGCGCCAAGGTCGTGACCTGCTCCGACTCCACCGGTTGGATCTACGATCCCGAAGGCATCGACGTTGCCCTGCTGAAGCAGATCAAGGAAGTCGAACGTGCCCGCCTGACCGAGTACGCAGCACGCCGCGAAAGCGCCGTATACAACGAGGGCCGTGGCGTTTGGGTTACCAAGTGCGACATCGCGCTCCCCTGCGCAACCCAGAACGAGCTGCTCATCGATGACGCCAAGAACCTGGTTGCCAACGGCTGCAAGATCGTTGCCGAAGGCGCGAACATGCCCACCACCCTGGATGCAACCAAGTACCTGCAGGAAAACAAGGTGGACTTCTTCCCCGGCAAGGCGGCAAACGCAGGCGGCGTTGCAACCTCCGGCCTGGAAATGTCCCAGAACTCCGAGCGCCTGTCCTGGACCTTCGAAGAAGTTGACGCCAAGCTCAACGGCATCATGGTCAACATCTACCACTCCATCGACGACGCTGCGCGCGAGTACGGCCAGGAAGGCAACTATGTTGCCGGTGCTAACATCGCCGGCTTCCTGAAGGTTGCCGAAGCCATGATGGCACAGGGTATCGTCTAAGAACCCACTGCAAGAGATTGCGATCATCAGCTCCCCGCATTGAGGTGCGGGGAGCTTTTTTCATGTTGGATCGGATTGTTTCGGATCGGGTTGTTTCCGGGCTTGGACTATTCGCGTCTGAAAGCCCACCAGGCAAGCGCGATGGGCAGGCGGAGTGGGGTGATGGGCTGGTATGGGCAAACCCGCATTGCACTACCCGATGGAAGGTTGGCCGCAATCAGCCAGCAACACGTTTTTGCAGCCAATTCATGATCGCACCGAAGCGAGTCGATAGGCATATGGGATTCGGCCCCATAGTTTGGCTGGAACCGATAGCGCAAGCCGATTAACCTTCCTCGGAGGGTTCAGGGTCCTCGGAATCTTCGGACTGGACGATCTTCGGAGTTGTGGAGTGCACCTTCGAAGAAACCACACCATCAGGGGAAATCAAGATGGCGCCGACTTTTCCGATTTCAGGGGCTCCAAAATACACCGTGCGGCTCGGTGAGACCTCGCTCGGAAGCCCTGCATCGGGGCCGATAGCCAGAACCGCACCGATGCGGGAAGAATCAAGCTCGATGAAATCGGGATCATCGGTGAGGCACAAGAGGAAGTCGATATCGTGCTGGGAGAAATATTCCACACGCTCGATCAACTGGATAAGGGAACTACCCTCTGCCATATAGAAAACACCGATACGCTTGCCATCCACCAGGTAGATATCATCACCCTCATACCGCGAGGGGTCGGTAATATCCACCGTGAGAACCGCCGCATCTTTGCTTCGATAGCTATCCTCAACGGACTCGACCGAAACGTATTCGTCCTGTCCAACCGAATCCTCCACTGCGGAAGAACTGGAAGCATCCCCGTCCCCATCGGAGGATCCTGCCGGCATATCCACGTCAACAGGATCGCTTCCGGTGCTTTCGGTGGCGGATGCATCCATTTGCGTTTCGTCTTGCAGCGACCCCCCGTCAGCAGAGGGCTCATCCGAGTCACCACCGAGAAGCGTGGGCAATGCCTCATCAGTATCTTCCTGCTTTTCGGTAGGCTCCTGGTTTCCCGCATACACGAAAACGGTATAGCCCTCCATCGCCCCACGATGCTCGTCGATAGTGCGAGCTGCAAGATTCCACGAATGGGCGATCACGATATACGTGATGACGGCAACGAAGAAAAATACAACCGCAATCGAGAATGCGATGAGGGCGATTTTTTCACGGGATGACTGGTTCATGGCCCATGATTATACCCTTGCGCGATATGCAGCTAGGCAAGCAAGGGGCGGATAAACCTTCCTGTGTGGCTTTCTTCACATTGTGCGACTTCCTCGGGAGTGCCCTGAACGACGATCGTGCCACCGCGATGTCCGCCTTCGGGACCCAGGTCGACCACATAATCGGCGCACTTGATCATATCGAGGTTGTGTTCGATCACGATAACGGTGTTACCCGCATCGACCAAGCGCTGGAGCACTTCGAGCAGCTGCCGGACGTCATCGAAATGCAGGCCGGTGGTAGGCTCGTCCAGGATGTACACCGTGCGGCCCGTCTGCCTGCGCTGCAATTCGCTCGCAAGCTTGACACGCTGCGCCTCGCCGCCAGAAAGCGTGGTCGCAGGCTGGCCGAGGCGGATATAACCCAAACCGACGTCGTGAAGGGTCTGGAGCTTGCGCTTCAGGCTGGGGATGTTCTGGAAGAAGTCCAAGGCATCGTCGACGGTCATTTCGAGCAGATCGTGCACATTCTTGCCTCGATAGGTCACCTGCAAGGTCTCGCGATTGTAGCGCTTGCCCGCGCATACCTCGCAAGGAACATAGATGTCGGGAAGGAAGTGCATTTCGATCTTCTTCTGGCCATCGCCCTTGCAAGCCTCGCAACGACCACCTGATACGTTGAAGCTGAACCTGCCCGGTCCATACCCGCGCGCCTTGCTTTCCTGGGTAGACGACATCAGCTGCCGGATGTCGTCCCACAAACCAACATAGGTTGCAGGATTTGACCTGGGGGTACGCCCGATAGGCGCCTGATCGATATCGACGATCTTGTCGAGTCCCTCCAGACCTGAGAGCTTCCTGTATTCTCCGCTGCGCCTGCGGGCCTTGTTCAGCCGATTCGCCAACAAGGGAGCGAGCGTGTCGGTGATAAGGGAGCTTTTGCCGGAACCCGATACACCGGTAATGAGCGTAAGCGTGCCGATGGGGATTTCAAGAGTGACGTTCTTGAGGTTGTTTTCCCTTGCTCCCGTGAGCTTGATGCAACCGCGGCCGGGCTTCCTGCGCTCTCTGGGAACGGGGATGCACTTGCGCCCGTTCAGGTAGTCGGCAGTCAGGGACCCTTCCATGCCCATGAGCTCTTCGGGCGTTCCCGCAGCAACCACACGTCCGCCATGTTCGCCGGCTCCAGGGCCCATATCGATTACGTAGTCGGCATGGCGGATGGTATCTTCGTCATGTTCGACGACCAAGACCGAGTTGCCCAAGTCACGCAGATGCTCAAGCGTTTTGATAAGGCGTTCGTTATCGCGCTGATGGAGCCCGATAGATGGTTCATCGAGAATATAGAGCACGCCCATCAAGCCGGCACCGATCTGGGTTGCCAAGCGGATACGCTGCGCCTCGCCGCCAGAAAGCGTGGCAGTCGCACGTTCGAGCGTGAGATAGTCCAAACCCACGTCGACCAGGAACTGCAAACGCGCCATGATTTCCTTGACGATAGGGCCCGCGATGCTTGCCGCCGCGCCTGAGAATTCGAGCCCCTTGAAGAAATCACGGCAATCGAGGGCGCTCATCTGGCACACCTCATGGATACCCTTGCCCCCGACGGTCACTGCGAGGATTTCGGGCTTGAGCCTATGCCCCCCGCAACTCGCACACGGAGTGACGGCGAAATACTGCTGGTATTTCTCACGCTGCTTGTCGCTGCTTGCTTCCATATAGCGATGCTTGACCGCTTCGATGATGCCTTCCCAGTCGACATACCAATAGGTATTCCTTCCGTCGACGGTCACATAGTCCACCCGGACCTTTTCGTTGGGGATGCCGTAGAGCAACGCGCGCTGCGCTTTCGCATCGAATTCTTCCCATGGGGTATTCTCGTCATAGCCCAGATGCTCGGCGACCGCACGGAGCACCTGCGGATAGTAGTTTCCTGTGGTGAAGGGGGCAACCGCTCCCTGCGCCAGGGAAAGGGACCTATCCGGAACGATAAGGCTCGCGTTCGCTTCCTCCTTCGTTCCAATGCCAAGGCAATCGGGGCATGCTCCATAAGGGGCGTTGAAACTGAAATCGCGTGGCTGGAGCTCGTCGATGGAATGACCATGCTCGGGACATGCCAGGGCCAGGCTGAACAGATGCTCCTGGGGATCGGAATCCGGGGGAAGCGTCTGGATGAGCACCTTGCCTTCCGCTAATTTAGTCGCGATCTCCACCGCTTCCGCCACGCGGGCGCACGAGCCTTCCTTCAATACAACGCGGTCGACCACCACTTCGATGGTGTGCTTGAACTTCTTGTTCAAGGTGATGGGATCGCCGCCGAGCTTCACTACTTCCCCATCGATGCGGACGCGGCTGAAGCCTTCCTTCTGTATGTCGGCAAGCAACTTGGTGAATTCGCCCTTACGGCCCACCACCATAGGCGCCATGACCAGCGCTTTCAGGTTGTCGCCCAAGGACATGATCTCGTCAGTAACCTGATCGGTTGTCTGGGCCTTGATTTCCCTCCCGCATTCCGGGCAATGGGGAACGCCCACACGGGCGAAGAGGAGTCGCAGGTAGTCGTAGATTTCGGTTACCGTTCCGACCGTGGAACGGGGATTCTTGCTCGTTGTCTTCTGGTCGATGGAAACCGCCGGGGACAATCCGTCGATTTGGTCGATATCGGGCTTGCTCATCTGGCCGAGGAACATACGCGCGTAGCTGGAGAGGCTTTCGACATATCTGCGTTGGCCTTCGGCATAGATGGTATCGAATGCAAGCGAGGACTTTCCAGAACCGGAAAGACCCGTGATGACCACCAGCTTGTCACGGGGAATGGCGATATCTACGTTCTTCAGGTTATGCTCGCCGGGAATGTAAATCTCGTCCGCGCCGCAAATCTGCTGGAAGGAATCCGGCGTACCGAACACCACCATGCCGTCGCGGACAAACGCGCCATATGGCACGGGATTGCGCGACGAGAACCAAACTACCTTGCACGCCGCACGGTTCGCCATATCGCGGGTCACCGGGTCGTCGTAGTTGAGAATCACGAAATCGTCCGCGCCGCTGTTCTCAAAAATGCGCTCCTTGAGCTGGATATAGCGCTCCATCGTGTGATGGCGGTCCATATGATCCTCGGAGATATTCAGCACGGCGGAAATGGCCGGATGGAACTCGCTGGAGGTCTCCATCATGAAGGAGGAAATCTCGCAGACCGTCACGTCACCCGGACGCATCTCCGGCACCGCGCCGGAATAGGGCGTGCCGATGTTGCCGACAACATAGGTCTTCCGGCCGGCATTTTTGAAGATCTCGCCCAGCAGCGTGACCGTGGTCGTCTTTCCATTGGTGCCGGTCACCGCCAGCAGCAGGCCTGTGGATTCGCGGTAGGCATATTCGATCTCGCCGATCACCTCCACGCCCAGCGCCTTC
>SFII01000087.1 GCA_004555335.1 Coriobacteriaceae bacterium
ATGCTATTACCCTGGCAGTCTATCGCAACCGTCAGGGGCATATCCTCGACTGTAAGCAAACGGATAGCTTCGGTGCCCAGGTCTTCGTAGCAGACCAGCTGCACGTCCTTCACGGACTGCGCCATCAGCGCGGCGATGCCGCCCACGGCAGCGAAGTACACCGCGTCGTTGCGCTTCATCGCATCGATCACGGCCTGGCCGCGCGCACCCTTGCCGATCATGGCGCGCTGGCCGGCGTCGAGCAGGCGCGGCGCATAGGGGTCCATGCGATAGGCGGTGGTGGGCCCCACCGAGCCCATGACCATGCCGGGCTTGGCAGGAGCGGGACCTGCGTAATAGATGATGGCGTCGCGGATGTCGAAGGGCATATCCTCGCCGCGATCCATCAGCTCGACCAAGCGGGCATGGGCCGCATCGCGGGCGGTGTAGACCTTGCCGCTGTAGAGCACCTGATCGCCCGCGCTCAGCGAGCGGGCGGTTTCGGCATCGATGGTGCCGCTGATGCGCTTGACGGTTTCGTTAGGGCAGCTCATCTACAGCACCACGCTTTCGTGCCTTGCCACATGGCAGTTGATGTTCACGGCAACCGGCAGGCAGGCGATATGGGTCGCCATCTGCTCCACATGCACGGCAAGCGCGGTGGTCGCGCCGCCGAAGCCCGCAGGGCCCGTACCGAAGCGATTGATGGCCTCCAGCAGCTCCGCTTCCATTTCCGCGTAGAAGGGGTCGGGATTGGGCTGGCCGGTGGGACGGGTGAGCGCCTTCTTGGCCAGCTTGGCGCAGTGGTCGAAGTTGCCGCCCACGCCCACACCCACCACGATGGGCGGGCACGGATTAGGGCCGGCCTCGCGCACTGCCTGGAGCACGAAGTCGATAACCCCCGCGCGCCCATCGGCGGGCTTGAGCATCTTGATCTTGCTCATGTTCTCGGAACCCGCGCCCTTGGGTGCCAGCGTGATCTTCAGGCTGTCGCCCGCAACCACGTCGGTGTGGATGAGCGCCGGCTCGTTAGTGTTGGTATTCACACGGCGCAGCGGGTCGGCCACCATCGATTTGCGCAGGTAGCCTTCGGTATAGCCGCGGCGCACGCCTTCGTTGATGGCATCGGCCAGCAGGCCGCCTTCGATGCGCACGTCCTGGCCCAGCTCCACGAACACGCAGGCCGCGCCGGTATCCTGGCAGAGCGGCACTTCGTTTTCCATGCCGATTTCCAGGTTCTGCAGGATGGAATCGAGCGTCGCCTGGGCGACGGGCCAGGGCTCGGTTTCCCTGGCATGCCTGAGCGCGCACACCACGTCGTCCTGCAGGCTGCAGTTGGCCTTGATGGACAGGTCGCGCACCGCATCTGCGATCTGGGAAGCCTGGATGACCTTCATCGCGCGTCCCTAGATTTCTTCCGGCATGGGCAGGCGGGCGACGCCGGTATCCACCGCCGCCTGGGCGACCGCACGGGCAACGCCTTCGGCGACGCGCGGATCCAAGACGCTAGGGATGATGTATTCGGCGCTGCGGTCTTCGTCGGGCACCAAGTCGGAAATGGCCTTGGCCGCAGCCAGCTTCATATCGTAGTTGATGTCGCGTGCGCGAACCGCGAGCGCTCCGCGGAACAGGCCGGGGAAGCACAGCAGGTTGTTGATCTGGTTGGGCTTGTCGGAACGACCGGTACCCATGACCGCCACGCCCGCGGCCTTCGCCTCGTCGTAGCCGATTTCGGGGGTGGGGTTGGCCATGGCGAACACGATGGGGTCGCTTGCCATGTTCGCGATCATTTCCGGCTTGAGCGCACCCGCCACGGAAACGCCCACGAACACGTCGGCGCCTTCCAGGGCGTCGGCCAGTCCGCCGCGCATCTGGGTGGGGTTGGTTTCGTCCGCCAGCTGCAGCTTGTGCCCGGGCAGCGGGTCGCGGCCGGGGTAGAGGATGCCGAATTCGTCGACCGCGATGATATCGGTCGCACCCGCGTGCTGCATCATCTTGATGATGGCCGTGCCGGCGGCGCCGGGGCCGTTCAGGACGATCTTCACGTTGGCGATGTCCTTGCCCACCACCTTGAGCGCGTTGAGCAGGGCCGCGGTCACCACCACGGCGGTGCCGTGCTGGTCGTCATGGAACACGGGGATGTCCAGCTCGCGTTCCAGCACTTCTTCGATTTCGAAGCAGTCGGGGGACTTGATGTCTTCCAGGTTGATGCCGCCGAAGCTGGGCGCGATGGCCTTCACCGTCGCGATGACTTCTTCGGGGGTATCCGCATCGATGCAGACGGGGAAGGCGTTCACGCCGCCGAAGCGCTTGAACAGCACGCTCTTGCCCTCCATGACAGGCAGGGACGCGGTTGCGCCGATGTTGCCCAAGCCCAGCACCGCGGTGCCGTTGGAAACCACCGCAATGGTATTGGCCTTGCAGGTGTAACGGTAGGCATCGTCGATGTTCTGCGCGATCTTGCGGCAGGGCTCGGCTACGCCGGGGGTGTACGCGACGGAAAGGTCGTCGACGTTTTCGATGGGAAGCTTTGCTACGGTTTCGATCTTGCCCTGGGCTGCCTCATGACGGATCAGGGCCTCTGCGTAGAAATCCAATTCTGCTCCTTTCCTGGCTCTGCTTAAGATGCGTTCTTCCTATTCCACACCTGCAAGCTGCATTCCGTGGTATGCACCGGCGGGTATCCCATGCCGTTTCCCACGTAGAAGAAGCAGCCCGGGATAACGCGGGTGTAGTTGCCGAAGTCCTCCGAAGCGCGCACCGGGGACGGGGTGGGCAGGTTGTTCCACTTGATGCCCGCCGATTCGCAGGCGCTGCGCACCTTGTCGGCGCAGCCCGCATCGTTGATGAGCGCGGGGAATTCGTCGTTGAAGCTGAAGTCGACGGTCATGCCCTGTTCCTTGGCGGACTGGGTGGCCATGTCCTCGATAGCATGCTGCAGGTCGTTGATTTCGTCTTCGTACTGGGCGCGCAGGGTCATGGAGATGGTTCCCTCGCTCGCCTGGACGCCGAAGTTGAGCGAGCCCACGTCCACCTGCACGATCGTGCACATGACGTAGCCCTTCTTGCCTTCGGGGTCGATCAGCTTGGGGATGACGTCGACGATCTTGGCGATGGCGAAGGCGGGGTTGATGCCGTTTTCCGGCTCCGCCGCGTGGCTGGGCGACCCGACCAGGTGCACGGTCATGCCCTTCGAAGCGGGCATGGTGGGACCGTTGGTCAGGTGCACTTCATCGATGGCCATGTCGCTCCAGTTGTGCAGGCCGTAGACCTCGCACGCGCCTTCTTCCAGCAGGGCGTTCACGGCCACGGGCGCGCCCACGCCCACTTCTTCGGCATCCTGGAACAGGAAGACGATGTTGTAGGGCGAACCCTTCTGGTCCACTTCCAGGGCGAAGCATGCCAGCGTGGCCGAATGGCCGTCATGGCCGCACTTGTGGGCGACGCCGGGATTCTGCGAAGACCAGGGCAGGCAGATGCCCTCGTTCACGGGAACCGCGTCGAAGTCCGCACGGAAGGCGATGACGGGCTTGCCTTCGCCGGCGTTGTACTTGGCATAGAAATAACCGGCCGCAGGGTCGACGATCTCGAGGTTGGAGGTGTTCGCACGCAAGAAGTCGATCAGGTGCTGCCTGGTCCAAACCTCCTGGCACGATAGTTCCGGATGAGCGTGAAGCTCGTGGCGCAGCTGTTGCGCAAGCTCAAGATTCTGCGGGTTGATCATCGTTCCTCCCTGCATATTCAAAGCCCGTATGGCTGCAGTATTCGGGCGCAGCCTGTCCCACAACTTATGAATTTTACACCCGATTGCGCCTTGGGTGGCAAAGCTGGGCCAGCTTTGGGACAGCTTAAGTAACAAAGCTGCGGAAAACCGCCGATTGCCAGCAAAATTGGTACACTTGTTCGTGTTTTCAAGATGTTAAGACCGAAGGGAAGGCGAAGGGAGGCGCGCGGATGGAAGCGCAAGAAGGCACCGGCTGGGAACGGAGCTACCTATGCATCGACCTCAAATCCTTCTACGCCTCCTGCGAATGCGTGGAGCGCGGGCTGGACCCCCTAACCACCGATCTGGTGGTGGCCGACCCCGTGCGCAGCGACAAGACCATCTGCCTTGCGGTCTCTCCCTCGCTCAAGGCGAAGGGCGTGCGCAACCGCTGCAGGGTCTTCCAGATCCCCCAGGGCATGGAATACATCATGGCGCCGCCGCGCATGGCCCTGTACATACGCTATTCGGCGCGCATCTACCAGACCATGCTGCGCTTCGTTTCGGAAGACGACATACACGTCTACTCCATCGACGAGGCCTTCCTGGACGTGACCGGCTACCTGGGCTTCCACAAGTGCAGCGCCCGGCAGCTGGGCGAGCGCATACGCCAGGCCATCCTGCAGGACACGGGCATCCCCGCCACCTGCGGGCTGGGCAGCAACCTGTATCTGGCCAAGGTGGCGCTGGACATAACGGCCAAGCACAGCCCCGACTTCTTCGGCGTCCTGGACGAGCAGAGCTATCAGGCCACCATGTGGGACCACCGCCCCATCACCGACTTCTGGCGCGTAGGGCCCGGCACCGCACGGCGCCTGAAGAAGCTTGGGCTGGAAACCATGGGGCAAGTGGCCCTGTACGCCAACCCAGAACGGCTGTACAAGGAACTGGGCATCGACGCGGAGATACTGATCGACCACGCCTGGGGAAAGGAACCCGTCACCATCGCCGACATCAAGGCCTACCGAAGGCGCTCGCACAGCCTGACCAACGGGCAGGTGCTGCCCTGCGGCTACACGCCCGCAGAAGCGCGCATCATCGTGACGGAGATGCTGGATCAAAGCTGCCTGGACCTGGTCGCCAAGGGGCTGGTCGCATCGTCGGTATCGCTTGCGGTGCACTGCAGCGTCGGCGAATGGGGGCAGGCGCTCTACGACGGCGCGACCGTGCGCTTCGGATCGCCCACCAACGCCCGCAGCATCGTGCTGCCCCGCGTGCTCGCAGCCTACGACCGCATGGCCTGCAGCGACGCGAAGATCCACCGGATCATGATCGTCTGCAACGACGTGCAGGAAGAAGACCGGGTGCAGCCCAGCCTGTTCGAGGGCTGCGACCCCGTGCTGGAGCGCGAACGGCAGCGCCAGGAAACCATCCTGGACGTGAAGCGGCGCTTCGGGAAGAACTCGCTGGTACGCGGCACCGACCTTATGCCCAAGGCAACCCAGATGGAACGGAACCTGCAGATAGGAGGCCACAGAAGCGGTGAGCAGTAAATACGACAACATGCCCCTGGTGGACAAGCAGGGGCATACCATCCATCGCATGCCCCCTTCCGAACGGGCGAAGATCTTCATGCCCTTCGACGCGCTGAAGGGCCTGCGGGAAGCCCTGCAGGAAACCGAAGGGCGGGCGGAACGGGCGGGCGCACCCACGCTTGCGCCGGAACCCTTCGAAGCCGCACCCGACGAGGCGCCCGACATCCCCTAAGGGTGGGGCGGGAGCGCCGCAGCCCGCACCGACGGGATCGGCCCCACAGCCCGCCTTCGGAGCAAGCCCGGTGGCAGGCTCGGCGCAAGGCGCGGATAGCGCAGCGGGCAGGCGCGCCACAAGCCCGGCATGGGCCCCGATAACGCAAACGTGCCCGCCGCAAAGCGGCAGGCACGGTGCAAGCGGATGGAAGGCGCGCAGCACTTGGCGCAAGGGGTTTAGGCCAGGGTATCCAGCGCGTATTGGGCCGCGAACATGACGCCGTTCTTCAACACGGATTCGTCGATGGTGAAGTAGCAGCTGTGCTGCGGGTAGACCGCGCCCACTTCGGGGTTGCGCGTCCCCAGGAAGGCGAACACACCGGGCACATGGCGCAGGTATTCGGAAAAGTCCTCGCCGGCAAGGGTGCCGTCGTAAGCGCCCAGGCCCTCTTCGCCGAACAGCTTGCGCACGGCGCCTTCGGCACGGGCGGCGCAGGCAGGGTCGTTCGCCAGACCGCAATGGCCGTCCTCCCAACGCAGTTCGGCAGTAGCCCCCAGGCCTTCGGCAACGCGCTCAACGATCTTGGAAATACGATCGGGCATCTGCTTGCGCATGTTCTCGGTCCAGGTACGCACGGTGCCCGTCATGTAGGCACCGCCGGAAACGATGTTGCGCGCGCTGCCGCCATGGATTTCGCCGATGGTCAAAACGGTGGGCTCGAAGGGCGAGATATCGCGGCTGACCAGCACCTGCAGGGTCACCACCAGCTCGGCGGCAACCACCACGGCGTCGACGCCCTTGTGGGGCATGGACCCGTGCGCGCTCGCACCTTCGATATCGATGCGGAACCAGTCGGTATTGGCCATGCGCTGGCCGGGCTGGCAGTTGATCTTGCCGGCATCCAGATCGGACCAGATATGCATGCCGAACATGCTGTCCACGCCGGCGAGCACGCCGTAGCCGATCATCTCGAAGGCGCCCTTGGTCACTTCCTCTGCCGGCTGGAAGATCAGGCGGATCTCGCCTTTCAGGCGGTCGCGCATCTGGTTCAAAATGCGCGCGGCACCCAGCAGCATGGCGGTGTGGGCATCGTGCCCGCAGGTATGGGCCACACCCGGGTATTTGGAAACGTAGTCGGCTTCGATGCGTTCTTGGATGGGAAGCGCATCGATGTCGGCGCGCATGCCCAAACGGTAGGCGGGATTGCCGTCTTCGTCGTAGGCGCCCGGCGCCTGGCCCTTGATGGTGGCGACCACACCGGTGGCTGCCATGTGCTTGTAGGGGATGCCCATTTCATCGAGCTGCTCGGAAATGAACTTCTGGGTGTTGTATTCCTCGAGGGAAAGTTCGGGATACTGGTGCAGGTAACGCCTGTCGGCAATTATCTTCTCTTCCAGATCCAGGGCCATCTGCCTTACTTGCTCGCTCACGTCCATTCAATGCTCCTAACCACGCAAACCCGCTCTTCCGCAAACCGGCGAAAGGCCTCGCAGCCGAACAGCCCGGCCAGCACACCGGCTGGGCCGGCGCCTATCGCCATGCACATCGCGGAAGAGGGGCGATGTTCATCCCCTCCATCCTAGACCCGACCCCGCGTCCTGCAGAAAAAATCCAGGTGACGGGCGAATCCGCTTCATAACTGGAAGAGGGTGGCGGATGATCGGCAATGAAACGAGGAGCCCGGTTGCCCGGGCTCCTCGGCGGTTGCTCGCTGCGTCAGCGACGCATGGTGCGGTATGTTCGCGCACTCCTTACAGCTCGGAGTACATCTCCTGCAGCTTGACCAGGCGTGCGTAGCGGTCCATGGCGTTCTTCTCGTTGCGCTTGAACAGCTCTTCGGCACGCTCGGGGAACTCGCGGGTCAGACGGCTGTAACGGGCCTCGTTCATCAGGAATTCCTGATAGCCGCCTGCGGGCTCCTTGCAGTCCAGGGTGAACTTCTTGCCGGGCTCTGCGCTGGGGTCGAAGCGGAAGATGTTCCAGTAACCGCACTCGACGGCGCGCTTCATTTCTTCCTGGCAGTTGGCCATGCCGCCCTTGATGGAGTGCATCTCGCAGGGGCTGTAGCCGATGATCAGGGAAGGTCCGGGATAGGCCTCGGCCTCGGCGATGGCCTTGATGGTCTGCTGGCGGTTCGCACCCATCGCAACCTGTGCGACGTATACGTAGCCATAGCCCATTGCCAGCTCTGCCAGGCTCTTCTTCTTGATTTCCTTACCGGCAGCTGCGAACTGCGCAACCTGGCCGATGTTGGAAGCCTTGGAAGCCTGACCGCCGGTGTTGGAGTACACCTCGGTGTCGAAGACGAAGACGTTCACATCTTCGCCGGAAGCCAGGACGTGGTCCAGGCCGCCGTAACCGATGTCGTATGCCCAACCGTCGCCACCGAAGATCCAGAAGGACTTCTTGGACAGGTATTCCTTGTTTTCCAGGATACGGTCGATGACCGGGGTGCCCTTGCACTCGCAAGCGCGCTGGGCCTGCAGCTCTTCCAGGGCAGCAACCAGATCCTCGGTTGCCTTGGCATTGGCGGCACCGTCGTTTTCGGTGTCGAACCAAGCCTGGGCGCAAGCCTTCACGTTCTCGGGAGCGTGCTCGCAGTTTGCGACGATCTGCAGGTCGTCCTTCAGCTTACCGCGCAGTGCGTTGTGGCCCAGCAGCATGCCCAAGCCGTGCTCTGCGTTGTCCTCGAACAGGGAGTTGGACCATGCGGGACCGCGACCCTGCTTGTTGGTGGTGTAGGGGGAAGTTGCGGCAGGACCGCCCCAGATGGAGGAGCAACCGGTTGCATTGGCAACATACATGCGGTCG
>SFII01000088.1 GCA_004555335.1 Coriobacteriaceae bacterium
GCTGACCGGTTCGATTGCGCCCAGCATGCTTCCGCGTGCGCCGCCGACTATGGAAACGCCCTTCAGGTAGAGCCCGAATGCGGCGAAGGTCCCCACGACGGCGATGATTCCCAGCATGAGCCACCCCGTCGCGTCGAGCGAGGGCAGCCATGCGGACGTCTCGGTCTTCCCTTCCCCCGCAAAACGGACCAGTCGGGATCCGGCCCAGATGAGGGTCGACGAAATGCCGCCGAAGAGCATGGCGATACCCGTGACGGGCAGGCTGTTCCATTTGGCGAAGAGCTTCTTCGGGTACATTACGTACAAGGTAACGGATGCTGCGTTGATCAGGCCCCATACCAAGCCGGCGACCGGGATGGACAGGGTTCCCAGGTCTCCCTTCGTTGCGATGGATAGCGTCGCCAAGAGCGCGCATACCACGCCCAAGGATTCGGTTGCGCGGGGGAGTCGGCGCGCGAACACGCAGGCGACGATCATGGTGATTGCCACGCTGAGCGACTGCAGGACGGTTGCGGTTCCTGCGTTCGTGAAACCGATGGTGACGATGTAGGTGACCTGGGCCAGGAATAGGCCGACCGCCCCCATGAATGCGAGCTGTCGAAGCGATTCCCCGTCCTTGAATATCGCTTTCAGTTGATTTCGTTGCGTCAGGATGAGGGCCAGGAGGAATATCAGTCCCGAAACGAGCATGCGGAATGCCGTGATGAACATGGCCTCGATCTGATAGTGGGAGAACAGATACTGGGTGCACGATCCGGAAAAGCCCCACAGGGAAGCCCCTGCGAGGGTGATGCATATCCCGATTGCCGTGTTCCCGTTCTTTTCCATTTCATCCTGCCCAGACCCTGCCTGTTTCGCAGGCGTGAATTATCGCATAAGAGATCGCTGTATTCTTGCTTAGGGCCTTTTTCGGACTTGAAACCCATTGTTAACGTCCCGAGCAGGAACGACGGCATTCGTTGGCGTACAATGAAACGGTTTAGTCTATAAGCCCATCGTAGTAAGAGGTACCGGATCATGGAAAAGAAGGATCTTGATTGGGGCAATCTGGGCTTTGCCTATATGCCTACCAGCTACAGCTATGTATGCAACTATAAGGATGGCGCATGGGAAGAAGGCGGCCTGACCGCCGACCACACCATCACCCTGAGCGAATGCGCAGGCATCCTGCACTATTGCCAGGAGATCTTCGAGGGTCTGAAGGCTTACACCACCGAAAACGGCGACATCGTCTGCTTCCGTCCCGACCTGAATGCCACCCGTATGGCCGATTCCGCTGAGCGCCTGGTCATGCCCCCGTTCCCCGAGGATAAGTTCGTCGAGGCCGTTAAGATGGTCGTCGAGGCGAACAAGGAATGGGTTCCCCCGTATGGCAGCGGTGCAACCCTGTACGTCCGCCCCTTCATGTTCGCGAGCGGCGAGGTTATCGGCGTGAAGCCTGCGTCCGAATACCAGTTCCGCATCCTGGTTACCCCGGTAGGTCCCTACTTCAAGGGCGGTGATACGGCGATCACCGTTACCATCGCCGACTACGACCGCGCGGCACCGCGCGGAACGGGCAATATCAAGGCCGGCCTGAACTACGCGATGAGCTTGTATCCCTACGAGCAGGCGCATAAGAATGGTTTCGCCGAAAACATCTACCTGGATTCCGCGACCCACACCTACGTCGAGGAAACCGGCGGCGCGAATGTGCTGCTGGTCGACAAGAACGGCGCGTTGGTCGTTCCCAAGTCCCCCACCATCCTGCCCTCCATCACCCGTCGCTCCCTCATGGTCGTTGCAAAGGATTATCTGGGCATGGAAGTGATCGAACGCCCTGTGAAGTTCGAGGAGATCACCAACGGCGACTTCGTCGAGTGCGGTCTGTGCGGTACTGCGGCGGTCATCTCTCCTGTAGGCCACATCAAGGCCGAAGGCGTCGACGTCACTTTCCCCGATGGTGCCGAGCATTCCGGTCCCGTCATGGCGAAGCTGCGCCAGACTCTCACCGATATCCAGGCCTGCAAGATCGAAGGACCCGAAGGCTGGGTTTGCAAGATCTGCTAGTTTGCAGGAATATCGATTATGTGGGAAAGCCGGCGTTATGCCGGCTTTCCGTTTTGGGCACCGACACGATGCGAGCTGCGTCGTGAACCGGGTGCTTCGTCCTTCCAGTGCGGTTTTCCCTGGTCGTCGTATAGAGCCGGAGCCGCCAGAAAACCGAAGGCAAGCTATGAAAGATGCATCGAAGGGTCGCGCTGCCTTTCGGCGGCGTGATAGGTAATCTGAAAGGAGCATGCGGCAAGTGGATATCGTGCGGACATTCGGCGGAACCGTCGCCTCCCAGGCGAAGGTGAACCCCGATCGTGCAAGGAGGCTGCTTATGACGGGATGGAGGGCCAAGCAGGCGCAGCTTGCCCTGGCGCCCGATAAGCGGCTTCCCAAGTCGCGCCAATACGCCGGCAGGTTGGCGATGGATACCATCTTGAAGGCGATGTCGCATCCCGACCGTGCTGCCGCGATCAGCATCTTCACTCCGTATGAGCCTTTGGAGGCGGCGGGTATCTTGCCGTATTCCGTCGAGCAGATGTCCTCATTCCTTGCAGGAACCAAATGCGAGGGTGCTTTCTTGGAGACCGCCGGCTTGCATGGCTTCTGCGAGACCATGTGCTCGTATCACAGGACCTTCCTTGGTGCGCTTTCCAGCGGAATCGTTCCCAAACCCCGCTTTGCCGTGTATACCAATCTGGCCTGCGATGGCAACCTGATCACCTTCCCCTTCCTGGAGCAGAAGCTGGGTATTCCCGGATTCTGCATCGATGTTCCCTTCGAGCGCAGCGAGGAGGCAGTCGCCGATGTCGCGCGTCAGATTCGCGAGATGACCGAATTCGTGGGAGATGTGACCGGCAAGCCCGTAGATGAGGACCGTCTCCGCGAAGCGGTTGCCCGCGGCTGCGAATCTGCTACGGCATACAGGGGTTTCCTGGCAAGCTCCCCCGGCAAGCGTCTTCCTTCGGACATGGTGAGCGAGATGTATGCATTCCTGACGAACCACCTGCTCATGGGCACGAAGGAGACCCTCAGGTTCTGCAGGATGCTGGAGCACGAGATGAAGGAAGCGCCCCAGTCGGATGGCGTGCGTCTGATCTGGATGAATACCATGCCCTATTCGCAGCAGCCCGTTATCGATGCCATCAACTGCAACGATCGGGCATTCGTGGTGGCAAGCGACCTTGCGGCCGACCATATGCTCATCGAGGTCGATCCGGGTAAGCCCTACGAGGCGATGGCGCGCAGGATGGTCTATTCCGCTTTCGGGGGCTGTACCCAGGCTCGCATCGACCGCGAACTGCAGCTTGCCCGTATGACCCAGGCGGATGGTGCGGTCTTCTTCGCCCATTGGGGCTGCAAGGCGACTCTTGGGATTTCCACCATGATGAAGAACGCCCTGGAAGAAGCAGGATTGCCCTGCTTGATCCTGGACGGCGACGGTTTGGATGAATCGAACAGGAGCGACGGTCAGGTTGCAACCCGGTTGGGTGCGTTCCTGGAAATGCTCGAAGCCCGTAAGGCGGAAGGGAAGGGTGCACTGTAATGGTCTGCGTGGTTTGCAAATACACCCCGTTCGAGCTGTTCGCGGGTTTCGGCGAGGATGTGCGGGTCTTGGATGGGATGGCTCGCGATTTCGACTTAAGCGACACAGTGTCGCATGTGAATCTGTGCGGCTTCGGGAAAAGCGTGATCCAGGCTTCCCTGGAAGGAAGGGCCCCGCAGCTGGTTTTAGTGAACTGCTGTGATGTGATGCGCCGAAGCTACGAGATCATCGAGGGGTCCGGGTCGGCGGAATTCGTCCACCTGATGGACTTGCCGCATTCTTGCGGACCATGCCAGATCAAGAATCTAGCCCGCCAGCTGAAGCGGCTCAAGGATGCCTATGCCCGGTTTTGCGGGAAGCCCTTCAATCTGAAGGCATGCCAGGCGGCGTTCTACAATCCCGAGCAGCCCGAAGGCGAATACGTTGCCGTGTTGGGCGTGCGAGCGGGCAGGGAAATGCAGCAGATGATCGAGCAGGTTTTCAGCATGCCGGTGCGTAACCTCACTTGTACGGGGAACCGCAGGGTGGTGTTGGACGATCGGGCGCTTGCAACCGATGACGAGGATGAGTTCTTCCTCGAATACGCTCAGGCTCTGCTGGGACAGGTTCCTTGCAGGCGCATGGTGGATCCGTCGGGCAGGCGCGCGTTGCTGGAGGATCCCAACTGCAAGGGGATCGTGTACCACTCCATGAAGTTCTGCGACTTCTACGGGCCCGAATATGCCCAGATCAAGGCGCAGGCGGACATTCCGGTCCTGAAGATCGAATCGGATTTCACCTTGCAGAGTAAAGAGCAGTTGCGCACGCGAATCGAGGCGTTTGCAGAGACCTTAGGCGACACGAAAGGCACAGGAATGAGCAACATCAACGAAGGCGGCAGCTATGTGGCGGGCATCGACAGCGGTTCGACCAGCACCGACGTGGTGGTGATGGACCGTGAGGGCGCTATCGTGTCGACGGCGATCATCCCCACGGGCGGCGGTGCCGCGAAAAGCGCCGAGGAGTGCCTTGATGGAGCGCTCAGGGAAGGCGGAATCGATCGCAGCGATATCGCGGCTATCGTGACCACGGGTTACGGCAGGGCCTATATCGATGCGGGCAACGATTCCGTGACCGAGATCACCTGCCATGCGAAGGGCGCCCATTACCTGAATCCCCAGGTGCGAACCATCATCGATATCGGCGGGCAGGACAACAAGGTCATCAGGGTTGATGAAAAGGGTAACGTGGTGAACTTCGTCATGAATGACAAGTGCGCCGCGGGCACCGGGCGCTTCTTGGAGATGATGGCGAACGCCCTGGGAATCAGCCTTGGGGAAATGAGCCAGCTGGGTTTGAGCTGGGAAGAGGACATCACCATTTCGGCGATGTGCTCGGTCTTCGCCGAATCGGAAGTGGTCAGTCTGGTTGCGCAGAGCAAGGCCGTGCCCGATATCGTGCATGGTTTGGATAATTCCGTCGCGTCGAAGATCGCATCGCTTTCCAAGCGCGTGGGTGGTGCCGATGTGTATATGATGACCGGTGGCGTTGCGAAGAACGCCGGTGTCGTGGACGCCATCGAGAAGAAGCTGGGTTGCAAGCTGTATATCAGCGATAAGGCGCAGCTTTGCGGCGCTTTGGGGGCTGCCTTGTTCGCGCTCGAGGGTTTGGAGAAGTAGGGGAGAAGCCAGATTTCACCCCGTGACCGCTCGAACCCCCTCTGCCGGATTCACGCTTCCTTGAAACCATATCCCGCTTGATGACGAAAGAGCCGTCTTGGGTGTATCGGACCTCTTGTTGGGATCGCATTTCGATAACAGCCTCGTCGTACAAGAGAAACCCGGCATGCGCCGGGTTTCTCGATTGTATGCAGTTGCCTCGAAGATTTAGAACATCTTCCAATTGCCGATAAGGGGAACCTTCTTGGACTGGCCCATCATCGCACGGACCATGCAGATGATTTCGATAACGCCAAGAACCACCATTGCGATGCATCCCAGGATGGGGACGATGATGGTCCAGCACAGCAGCACGGTAACCAAACCCAGCAGGGCGAAAAGCACCTGGATCTTCATCGACTCGCGGACATGGAACTTA
>SFII01000089.1 GCA_004555335.1 Coriobacteriaceae bacterium
CTCCGTTCGCCTATCCGGAGCCTGTTTGCCCTCCGGTTGCTTTCGTTTTCCTGCCTGTGCATTGCGGTTCGCCCATTACACGTATATATAGTCGTTCAGAACCGGTTGCAGGCCGTTGGCCTTCATGTCCTCGCACATCTGGAAGATGGTGCGAGCGTCGTCGATTTCGAACTGCTCGTCGCCTTCGGCGGAATCCTCGTTCTGGGCGCTTTCTGCGGGAGACCCGCTTGCGTCGAGGCTGTCGTATTTCGTTTCGTGGTCGCCCACGCCGGTGGACACGCCTGCGGAAACCTTGGTGGCGCAGATCTTCACGATGCCGTTGCGGAAGCGTGCGCTCTCGCGGCTGGACACGGTGATTCCAGCGAAGGGCAGGAAGATGCGGTATGCACACAGGATCTGGCACAGTTCCTGCTCGCCCACGTCATGTGGGTTGATTTCCGCGTTGTTGGTGATGGGGCGCAGGCGCGGGCAGCTCAGGCTCAGCTCGGCGTGCGGATAGGCACGGTTGAGCAGATAGGCGTGCAGGCCCGTGGCCAGGGCGTCCTTGCGGAAGTCGTCCAGGCCCAGCAGGGCGGACATGGCCACACCGCGCATTCCGCCGCGCAGGGCGCGTTCCTGGGCGTCGAAGCGATAGGGCCAGACGCGCTTGTGGCCCAGCAGGTGCAGCTGCTCGTAAGCCTCGGGGTTGTAGGTCTCCTGGAAGACGGTGACGTAGTCGACGCCGCATTCGTGCAGGTAGGCGTACTCGTCGGTGTTGACGGGGTAGATTTCCACGCCGATGTTGCGGAAGTATCGCCGTGCGATCTTCACCGCCTCGCCGATGTATTCCAAGCTGGAATGCGCACGGCTTTCGCCTGTGAGGATGAGGATTTCCTCCATGCCCGTTTGGGCGATGACGCTCATCTCGTGCTCTATTTCCTCCATGGAAAGCTGCTTGCGGCGAATCTGGTTGTAGCAGTTGAAGCCGCAGTATACGCAATAGTTCTGGCAGTAGTTGGCGATGTAGAGGGGCGTGAAGATGTAGACGGTGTTGCCGAAGTGGCGGCGCGTGATCTCTTCCGCACGACGTGCCATTTCTTCCAGGAAGGGGGCGGCGGCGGGGGAAAGCAGCGCCTTGAAGTCTTCGACCGAGCATACGCGTGCGTCGAGGGCGCGGCGTACATCGCGTTCGGTGTAGCGTGCGGGATCGAAGGAGTCCATGGCGGCAAGCACCTGGTCCTTGATAGTGGAATCGATCCGCTCCATACCGGGCAGGTAGGCCATATGGTCGGCGCGCGAGGAGGGGTCGTTTTCCAGGCGGTGCTTCTTTTCCAGTGCGGCGGGTGAAAGCAGGGGGCTATCTACCAAGAACTCGCGTGCGCGCGATGCGGCGATGCAAGCGGATGCGGGGGTGGTGCAGCGGTTTTCTGCTTGGTCGTGCGCCTGCGCGTCGCAAGTGCACGCTTCGGCCTGCCATGCCAAGGTGTTCTGTTCGGTATCGCTCATGGCGTCCACCTATCGCAAGAAGCCGGTGAGCGGGTCGGATGCGCTCGCGCCGCGGGTGAGCACGCGTCCCATACCGGTCACATAAGCGGTACGTCCCGCCTCGATGGCCTGGCGGAAGGCGCCTGCCATGGCGGGGACGTCGCCTGCAGTTGCGATGGCGGTGTTGGCCATGATGGCCGCAGCGCCCATTTCCATGGCCTCGCAGGCCTGCGACGGCCTGCCGATGCCCGCGTCCACGATGATGGGCAGGTCGATTTCGTCGATGAGGATCTGGATGAAGGCCTTGGTGGCAAGACCGCTGTTGCTGCCGATGGGTGAAGCGAGCGGCATCACCGCGGCAGCGCCGGCATTCACCAGATCGCGTGCCACGTTCAGGTCGGGGTACATGTAGGGGAGCACGACGAATCCTTCTTCGGCAAGGATTTCCGTGGCTTTTACGGTTTCGGAGTTATCGGGCAGCAGGTATTTCGCGTCGCGCATGATCTCGATCTTCACGAAGTCGCCGCAGCCCAGCTCGCGAGCCAGGCGTGCGATGCGCACGGCTTCTTCGGCATTGCGTGCGCCCGAGGTGTTAGGCAGCAGCGTGACGTGATCGGGGATGAAGTCCAGGATGTTCTGCCCTTGGGCGGTGTTGGCGCGGCGCAGCGCCAGAGTGATGATTTCGGCACCGCCCTGCTCTACCGCCGCTTTGATGAGGTCCAGGCTGTATTTCCCGGATCCCAGGATGAAACGGCTGGTGAATTCGCGTCCGCCTAAGACGAGCTTGTCTGACATGGATAGGTCCTTTCGTTGGCGAAGGTATGCGTTCTTGGGCTTTCTTATGGTGCGGGTTTCGATTGTACAGCGTGCGTTTCGGGTCTGCATGATGCATGCCCGATCCGTGGTGTATCGCCGAAGGCTCCGCAGGCGCTCGGGTGCGGGTTGGGGAATGCGGGCGATTCCCTGGGGGTGGGATGGCGGGCGTTCCATAGGGCCCGTCTGCGTCATCCCGCGCTATAGCCGGCTTTAGAGGATGCCTGCTTGCCGCAGAATGAGCCGGACTACCGTATTGGCTTCGTGGCCTGCGCAAACCGCAACGCGCGGAGCCATGAGCCCGATACCGTTGCCCACGTCGGTGCTCTGGTCGCCGCATACGTACAGACGCTCCAGGCGCTGCTCGGTGCGGATGCCGTTCGCTTCGGCGTAACCGGCCATACCGTTGCCCGAAACCATGGTGGTGGCGGGACACTGGGCCAGCACCGTGGAGATGAGCATGCTCTTCTGGTCGGGCTTATCGAAGGCCTCGCACAGGATGGGCCAGTCCGAGAACAGCTTGGCGGCGTTTTCCTCGGTCACGCGAACCTGCTCTGTGCGGATGTCCAGGTAGGGGTTGATGTCCGCCAGGATTTTGCGGATTGCCTGCGTTTTCGGCATCCCCAGATGGCTGATGCCGTAGGCCTGGCGGTTCAGGTTCGTGGTGTCGACGGTATCGAAATCCACCAGGAACAGCTGCCCCACCCCGCTGCGCGCCAGCATGACGGCGATGTTCGACCCCAGACCGCCCAGGCCGGCGATCGCAACGCGTGCATTTCGCAGCGCTTCTGCGATGCTTGCAGGGAAGCGCGCGTCGAAGGCGCGGTCGAGTTCTTGTTTGGAAATGGGGAATTCGCGGGAAGCGGCAGCTTCGTCTTGCACGGAAGCGATGGCGTCCATTATCCACCTCCTACGAAGCAGAGGATTTCCAGCAGGTCTTCGGCCAGGATCACCGTTTCGGCGTATTCGCTTTTCGGCACGATTTCCAGGTTGCGTTCCACCACCACGCGGGCGGGATCGAAGCCCGCGCTTTCCAGGTACGCTTCCACGGTCATGCCGTCGGCTTCGACGGTTTCGCCGTTTATTTTGGCCATATTTCACCTCCAAATAACGAAAAAGGGCATCGCAAAGCGGCCCTACCCATGGTGGTAAGCCCCTTCGCGATGCCCTGCGGGTTTCATCACTCTGTAGGCGAGTATACCAACCCCGCGCGTTCGTGTGAAGAACCGTGCCGAAGCGGCTTGTTTCGCGGGGCGGATGGTCGATGGGCTTCATCCTTTCCACGCCCACGAAACGCAGCGCGGTTGCCTTCACCCAGGCTTTGTTCATGCTGGTGGTCCCCGCGGTTCTGATCGCAATCGTGTGCGCCTTGAAGATCGCGGTGATGACGCGTTTGGGCAGCGATGTGAACGTCCAGGCGCTCGTCATCACATACGCCGGTTGGTATCTGCTGGTTGAGGCGGTTGCGGCGCTGTGCTACTTCGGCGGCTGCTTCTTCGACACGAGCGGACGCGCGCTTATCCGTTCGGGCCTTCGCCGTTCGTTGCTTCCAGCGCTCAATCCGCTCTTTCTTCCGCGTTCAGCAGGGCAGCGAGCTTCTTGTTCGTTTCGTCGATTTTTTCTTGGGTTTTCAACTTGCGCTCGGTCAGCGTACGGAGCTCCTCTTGCAGCATGTCGATGGCGGCATTGCGTTCCAGGTTGGTTCCAGGCGTTTCTATTCCCGACTCGCATTGGGGATGGAGCAGGAGCTGCTGAACCTGCTCTTTCTTGCTCGGTTTCGTCTTCGCACCGAACTTGAATACGATGACCGTGAAGATGATGGATTCGAAGATCAGGTCCAGGCCGAAACTTTCGATGGTGCCGACGATGACAGCGAACAAGGGTCCGACATTAAAATCGGTCAGGAGCATGCCCGTCATGCTGATGCGCTCGAACTGGAAGGCCAGGAACGTGTCGACACTGTACCCTGATGCGATGAAGGCGAGGATGCAATCGATCAGCGCGTTGCCTACAGAGAGCAGAAGCGCGGCGGCAAGGATACGCTGCACGAAATGCTTGCTATCGGGTTTCGGCACGATAAACCCGAATACGAGGGAGACCAAGACGTATTCGAAGATGTACAGGGCTTCGAACGGTTCGTTGTACACGATCGCGCCTGCAGCGCAGAGGATCATTCCGGCGATGATTCCTGCCGCAGGTTCGAGCAGATACGCACAGAGCGCCGTACCCAGGATGATTGTGGTGGGGAAGAAGCCGAGGAGCTCGAGGGCGATGCGCATGTGGGGATAGCCGATAGTATTCAGTTTCTTCCCAGTAGTCGTTCGATTCTGGCAACCGCATTTGCCTCATGACGTTTTGCAGCATCTGGATAGTATTCGCTTGCGGTCTTGATTCCCTCCGTCAGCTTTTCGAGGCATTCGTCAACGATTTCTGCGGCTTCGTTTTCTGCGATCCCCCAGCTTTCTGCTTCGGCAAGGACGTGTCCTCTGTTGATTTCTTCTGGAGTAATGCAGCCATCCACTCTCATAGAGAGAAATCGGGTTCGTGGCTCGACCTCTGAAATGGGCAGCACGTCGTAGAGTGGCGCTAATGTGGGAAGTTGAGGGACTTCGTACAGGAAAGAGGTGTTCTTTGCGTGGGCGTCCCAGTTTCCTAGGGCAAGGTTAACGACCATTTGACGCAACAGCTCCGAGAGCTCTTCGTTGGGATCCTGGGCATGCCTGATGAGAAGATTCGCGATGGCTTTATACGTAGGGTCGTTTCCTTTTGGTTCGCGGTGATTTGCATATTTTTCCGAAGGATCCAATCCCAATGCTTGGCAGGTATCTTCCTGATGGATGCGAATAGCGCCCGAAGACCAGTTTTCTCCAGCTCGGTCATATCGTTCGACAACCAGGGTTTTCGGTGCCTTCGGAAGAATCAAGAGAGCCGTCTTCGCGCAACGGCATGCAAAAGAAGCGGAATGCATGGCCCAGGCCTCCGATTCGGCTGAATCGGGGTAATCCTTCTCGTTTTCCGGTTTAAGGATGTGCGTGCTTGCCGCTTCGCCCTCGGGAAGGAGGATGCGCTCGGTATGGATGTGCGTCAGTTTGGAATCGAGCTTTGGCATGCAAACGCAGAGCTTTTCCTGGAAGCCGCCTAGCGACATGCGGAAGGTATCGTTGGTTCTGCTCGGAAGCTGTGTCGAGCAATTCGATAGCCTTTCAGCAAGCTCTTCGTTTGAGATCTCGTGATAGCTTGCAGGATGCGTTTTTGCGCTTCCATGCGAGAAGACCTGCACCGATCCAGCGCACTCCCAGCCTATTTCTGCAAGGAGCCCCATCCAGTCGTAGGGGTTTATCCCCAGGTTCTTGCAGATTGCATCGCGGCGTGGTC
>SFII01000090.1 GCA_004555335.1 Coriobacteriaceae bacterium
GCACGCAGGAGTTAAGGTAGGGCGCGGTCTCGGGACTGCATCGTATAGTTTACCGGTACGAGAACTGATTGTTACCCCGCAACCCAAACCGAGTTGCGGGGTTTCTTGGTCTTTGGGCGGATTATTCGCTGCTGGCTAACGGTCGTTAACTACCGAGGGTGACAATCGTCAAAAGGCCCTCTTTCGTCGTGGCCGCCGCTCGCCCTTAGGGCACGTCCAAAATATCTCGTTTTCCGTCTCTGGGCAGGAGCGCAATTCCGCGCTCCCCGACCCAGGGGAGGAAACATGCCCTCATCGCGAGGCTGCCGCAGCACCTACGACTGCATCGTCAAGATCAAGGGCGTCACCACGCGTCCGATACTGTTCAGCCAGCTCGTGCGCAGCGACGGCGAGGGGGTGATAAACCCCGAGGAACTGTTCGCAGACGATCGCAGTCCCGCCTCCGAGCAGAAGCGTGTCCACGAGGACGAGCTGCACTCGCTCATGCACAGCATACTGGACTAGACGATATCGTTTCTGAGTGAGTCCAGCCAGGGCACCATTCGCGCCATCTACTTCGAGGGCATGTTACCGCTACCATAGTTTTGCCCAATGGGACCGCGGTGGTGATCCTGGACCAAATCGGTCTGAGGGGAGCACCGTATGTACGACATCGATCAGCGCAGGGCAGCAATTGAGCTGCTCATCCGATACGACCATTGCTATGCGCAGATCATCCGGGAGCTCGGCTACCCCAACAGGCACACGCTCCACAACTGACGGAAGGATTACGAGGCGACGGGCGAGGTCCGAGGGGGCTGCAAGCGCAGGAGGGGAAAATTCACAGACGAGCAGAAGAGGGCTGCCGTCGATCACTACCCGCAGCACGGCAGGGCCGTCAGGAAGCTGGGCTATCATCCGTCGAGACAGACGCTCATCAACTGGGTGGACGAGTTCGCTCTGGGCGAGCGTGTTGCCCGCCTAGAAGCACCAGCTACGGATTCGGGCTCAAGGAGAAGGCCGAGGCCTTCGTCGTCCTCGAGCTGAGGACAGGATCCGCCAAGGAGATCGCAGACGAGGTGGGCGTCACCAGGGAGGTCCTCTACAATTGGAGGAAGCGTCTTCTGGAAGGCAAGGCAGGTGACGGAATGGCGAAGGCAGGCGAGGACGCATCGGTGGAGGAGCTCAAGTTGGAATTGCTACACCAAATTGGGAAAATTCTAGAGGGACAACCCCGCCTCCCGAAACTCAACCGGGCTCATGTAGCCGAGCGTAGAATGCATTCTCTCGTTGTCGTACCAGCGTACGTAGGAATCGACCTCGTGGCGAAGCCCGTCGATGGACGGATGGCCCCCTGGCATATCGATGCCGTCTCGAGCGTCTTGTTCATCGATTCGATCGCCGCGTTGTCGTAGGGGTTGCCCTTGCGGGAGATGGACCGCCGGATCCCGAAGGCATCCAGCAGCTCGTCGATGTCGAAGCCGTCGAATTCGCTGCCGCAGTCGGTATGGGACACGTCGATGTCGGACAAGGGGAATCACAAGGTCGCGAATGCCGATTTGACCAGCTTGGCGTCCTTCCGATCGCCGGCCGCATGCCCGACTATCCCGCGGTTGCGCAGGTCGATCAACAGGCAGATGCGGTTCCACCTGCGCCCGACCCGCACATAAGCCAGGTTGCTGACGATGTGGGTGCGGGGCGGGCATCCGTTGGACTTGCGGTCGGGACGTTGGGCGAGTCCGCCTCGTTGGACTTGGTCGCATGGGGCTTGCACTTCTTCTGGGTGCAGACGCCGACCGGGCCTTTCGGTCCGTAATCCGCTTGATGCGGCGCCTGAGGGGCCACTATGCCCCTCGGCCAAGGACTTCTCGATCTTGGAAGCGCCGTACTCGCAGCGGTTCCGCTCCTACGCCCTCACGACGTCGTCGGCGATGGAGTCCTCCTCCGACTCGGGATGCTTCAGCATCCAGTAGTAGGCGGCCCTGAGGACGCTGTGCACAGGGATGGATATTCCTTGGAATCAGGCCATAATAAAGACCGTAACTAGGTACGCGACAAAACAACACAACCGAGCAATTTCCCACATTTTTCCGTCACCAATGCGCAAACCATACATCTATGGTATTTCCAACTAACTGTCCAGTTCGGTAGTATCATTTTAGCTTGGGTGATACCATGCAGTGGTTGCATCTCGCACATCCTGCTTACGCCTATCTGCAAGATGATTGGGTACACCCCAAACAAGCCGGTTCCAACCCTCTCAACTGTGACAATGTGACCGCATTTATTTGTACTATGTACAGGAAGAAGGAATCATGACGCTTCTCGAACTGCTCTCGCTGCTTCGCAGGCATCTCAAGTTGGTAATCCTGCTCCCTATCCTGTGCGCGCTGGCAATGACGGCTTACTCGTTCCTGCTCATGCCCAACACATATACTTCCAGCGTGTCCATGTATGTCCTCGCCCGTTCCGGCGAGGAAGCAGGCGGTCCCACCAACGCGGAATTCACCGCAAGCCAGATGCTTACCAACGACGTGGCTAAGCTGGTCAATAGCGGCCGCGTGCTCGCAGACACCGCCGCATACCTCAACCTGGAATCGCTCGATCAGTACCAAATCGACGTTGCAAGCGACACCAACACGCGCGTCATCACCCTTTCCGTCACCAGCACCTCGCCGGAATCCACTGCCCAAGTGGCAGACGCCCTCGCTTCCACCACGGGTTCCGTCGCTCAAGAAGTCATGGATGTGCAGAGCGTCAGCATCCTCAACCAGGCAGAAACCCCACAGGCTCCTTCCGGTCCTAACAGACCCATGTACATCGCCGTGGCCTTGCTTGCAGGCCTATTCGTAGCAGTTGCCATCGTTGTTTTGATGGACATGCTCAACACCCGCATCCGAATCCCGGAAGAAACAGAGCAGATGCTGGGCATCCCCGTTATCGGCCGCTTCCCCGCCATCGACAAATAACCCCAAGGAGCAGTAATGGCAAAGAAGAAGACCAACCGACAGCTCGAGGCGCAGAACGCGGCAAAAACCTTGCTTGCGAATATCCGATTCCTTTCGCCCGACAAACCCATCCGTTCGATCGCCTTCACCAGTTCCATCCCTGATGAAGGAAAAACCACCACCTTGGTTCAGCTTGCAAACGCAATCGCAAGCTCGGGCAAAACCGTCCTCGCAGTCGAATGCGACATGCGCAAATGCGACCTTTCCACCAAGTTAGGAAGCCATGCCCCAGCTGGCCTGTATTCGGTCATAACCAACGAAACCAGCCTCGATGACGCCATAGTGGAAACCTCCACCCCTAACCTGTTCTTACTTGACGTGGAACCCGGTATCCCCAACCCAACCGACATCATCGCATCCGATGGTTTCCAAAAACTCGTTTCCAAACTTTCCGACAAGTACGACTTCGTGCTGTATAATACCCCGCCTGTCGGCGCCTTCGTGGATGCCGCTCTGCTTTCCGCCCACGTCGACGGAACCATCATGGTCATTCGCATGAACGGTCCCAGACGGGACGAGCTCGCCAAGGCCTATGAACAGCTGAAAAAGTCGGGTGGCAACGTAATTGGTTCGGTGGCAACATTCTGCGAAGAGCGCGAATCCAGCTACTATTACTATGGCAACTACGGAGCGGGCGAGTACGGACGTTCCAATGCTTCTGCAGCTAACACTGGAAACGATCGAGCTGCAGACAGCGACGATGAGCTCGCTTCGGTTCCGCGCCATTCCCATAAGAACATCACTGGAAAGGGCAGATAATCTCACATTATGCGAGATATCCACTGCCACATACTCCCTGGCGTCGACGATGGCGCCAGGGATTTGGATGAATCCCTGGACATGCTGCGCGCTGCCCAGGCGGCGGGCATCACCTCCATCGTATGCACCCCTCACGTGCGCGACCCCTTCTTCGACTACCTGCGAATGCTCGACGCATTCCAGCTGCTCTGCGAGCACGCAGATGGCTTCCCCTTGCAGATGGGCTGGGAGGTCAACCACGCCAAGCTGATGGACTTAGGCTTCGAATGGGCAGAGCGCCTGCACTTCGAAGGCAGCAACGAATTTTTGCTGGAGCTTTCCAGCCGCAGCTGCTCGCACCACTTCGCCGAATACGAGCGCACTATCTTCAAGCTGCAGGGTTTGGGTTACCAAGTGATTATCGCCCACCCCGAACGCGTCTTCGCCATCCAGGAAGACATCAACCTGGCCAAGCGCCTGGTGCAGATGGGCTGCAAGCTGCAGGCCTCCGCAGATTTCATTACCGGCGGCCGCGGCACGGGCGCCCTCACCCCCGCCAAGCGCATGTTCAAGGAAAACCTGTACTCCTACATCGCCAGCGATGCCCACCGCACCGACCACTACAACCAATTCTCCCAAGCCATGCGCAAATTCCGTACCCGCGGAAAGCACGCAAGAAGCTAGAACGGTCGGTGCAGGCGGTCGCATCAATGGGGCCCATGCATCCGCATCGGGGCAACCCCGCCCTTGCGATACAATAATGCGGTCACACTCCACCTACCGAAAGGAGCCCGCATGAAGGCGAAGATGGTCCACGAATGCATCCACGTGCTCGATCTGGAAATGTCCCTGGAATTCTACGAGAAGGCCCTGGGCCTGACCGTGCAGCATCGCATGGGTCCTGAAGACGGTTCCTGGGAAAACGTATTCATCGGCAACAACGAATCCGCCTTCCAAATGGAGCTGACTTGGAACAGGGGCCGCACCGAACCCTATGACAACGGTGGCCGCGACACCCACCTGGCCTTCGAAGTAGACGACATCGATGCCTATCGAGCCCTCCACGAAGAAATGGGCTGCATCTGCTTCGTGAACGAGCGCATGGGCCTGTACTTCATCCAGGATCCCGACGGCTGCTGGCTGGAAATCCTTCCCGCAAAGTAATCGTCGCTACCCCGCCTGAAAGAAGAAAGCATGCACACCCAACATCTTTCCCAGCTGAAGGCAGTCGTATACGGAGCCGCAATGGGCGATGCTCTGGGCGTTCCCTTCGAATTCCTGCATCGCGGCACCTTCGCATGCGAAGGCATGTCGGCCGGCGGTTTTCACAACATGCCCCTGGGCACCTTTTCGGACGACACTTCCCTGCTCATCGCCACCTGCGATAGCATCCGCGCCACCAAGGGCATCGACATCCACGATATGCGCGCCAAGTTCCGCCAATGGTGCTTCGAAGGCCGCTATTCTGCCGACGGCAAGGTCTTCGACGTGGGCAACGCCACCGTTACCGCACTCGATCAGGGTTTCGGCTGCTCGCATGAACGGTCGAACGGCAACGGCTCGCTCATGCGCATCGCACCGCTCGCCTTCACGGATGCAAGCGACGACCAGATTCGCGAGGTTTCCGCCATCACCCACGCGCACCCCATCTCGACCGAATCCTGCGTTGTGTTCGTGCACATCCTGCGCCACGTACTCGACGGCTTACCCTTGCAGGATGCCATCGCGCAGAGCTTGCCCGAAGACCCGCATTTCGCCTTCCTTAGCGCCATCCAACAGCTGGAACGCGACGGCGTGAGCTCCGGCGGCTTCGTGCTGCACACCTTAGAGGCAGCGCTCTGGTGCGCACTGACCACCGACAGCTATCGCGACTGCGTCCTTGCAGCCGTCA
>SFII01000091.1 GCA_004555335.1 Coriobacteriaceae bacterium
ATATCCCCCGGTTCCCATTGGGAGCCGGGGGATTGCTTTTGCATATCGCCGCTGTGCATTGGGGATGGGAAGCGGCAGCCTTGCGATTCGAATCTTTGCACGGGATGCGCTTGGGAGTTTTGTCGGCAGTCGGCTTTGAATGGCTGCTGTCGACGGCGGGATCTTGTGCTTACAGGTACTTATCTACCATTTCCCTGCCGAAGTCGTTGATCTGATAGAAGATCCGTAAAGCCCCCTGACCATCCAGGTCGCAGCTGGTTTCGTCGAGGAGGCCGTTTTCCTTGGCGGTTGCCAGGGTTTCGTCCACGTCCTTCACGGTGAGCAGCTTATATCCTGCGTATTCATCGCGCAGGGTCTCGACGATTTCGCCTGCGTGCTTTTCGCTGCCGTCCATGAACAGTTTCAGGATCGCGTAATGCAGAGGGGTCTTGTTCGCGGTCATTGCTATTCTCCCTTCTTGTTCTTGCCGAACAGGTTTGCGGGGTTAACCGCGATGCAGAAGATGCCCGCGATCATGATGAGTGCGCCGATCCACTGGATTGCCGTGAGCGGGGGATAGCTTGCGGACATGCCGCCGATGTTGAGCAGGCCCAGGATCACCCAGATGAAGAAGGGTCCCCAGAAGGCATACATGCCATTGCAGGCCATGCCCAGCGCCGCGCCGCACATGGAATTGCCCTTGTACCAGAAGGAATAAGCGGGCATAGCGAAGAAACCGGAGATGAGGAAGATCAGCAGTGCCGGGCTGGTGAATGCCGCGCAGGCAAGCTGCCCCAGGCCCTCGATTCCGCCGCCCACGACTGCAAGCACGGGGAAGACCACGATCAGTTCCAGCAGGCCTGCGGTAACCTGGCGGATGGCGATGCCGATACGGTAGTCGATCAGGATGGTGCCGAAGCCGGCGACGCAGCCTTCGAAGCCCCAGCCGAATGCTGCCAGGAAGGCGAACAGACAGGCGATCGCGGCACCCGGTCCCATGGAGGCAAAGCTGGTGCCGCCGATGAGCGCAGCGGCGAACAGGCAGATGATCACGCCGACGACCCTGTGGCCGCTCAGGTCCTGCTTGAACAGGATGCGTCCCAAGGCAGCGCCGATTGCGCAGTTGAGGGCTGCGATGGGCACGATCACGCCAGGATTGCCCGCAGCCGTTGCGGCGTTCAGGGCAACCACGTAGGCGATGGTGGCGAAGGGCCCGCCGATAGCTGCACAGAGGATCATCACCATACCGGGCTTGCTCTTTACCGTGTTCCACAGGTCGCCCAGCTGCCTGTTCTTTGCGCAGACGGCGAGCGACCAGATGCCGCTGATAGTGTCATTCAGGCCCGCGGCAAGCGCTGCCAGGGTGAAGGTGATGGTGAACACGCTGAGCGCGGGCATGCCGCTGCCCCATTCGGTGCCTGCAAACCATTCGCCCCAAACGCCCTGGGTTTCGGCCAGGGTGAGGAAGCCCGTGTACAGGCCGTAGCAGACACCGGACATGATGGCGAAGATCAGGCCCTTCACCATGAAGCTCCTTCGACGTTGCTCACGTAGAGCCCTTACGTTTGCGTCCATGCGGTGGATTCCTTTCTCCAATGCAAGTTGATTCGTGCGTTTGCCCGTTTTCCCTGGGGTTGCACGCGTGATGCCTGGCAAGCGGGGGAAGGTCGGATGCGTTCTCCGTCCTTCCGCGGTCGGTTGGCGGCGCGAGTCCCTAGCGTGCCTGTTCGTACAGTTCCAGGGCCTTCTTCAGGTAGGCCTTGCCGTAGCGGTAGTAGATGTAGGACCATTCGCCCACGTCTTCGCCCTCTGCTTCCTTGAGCAGGGCCCATGCGTACCAGCACCAGCCCGCCATGCCCACCATGGCCAGGTTGTGGCGTACTTCCTGGGGCGTGGGGGTGCGCCCGAAGTAGTATTCCAGCGCGCGCATCATCTGCTCGTCGGTGAGCTGCTCGCAGACGCAGAAGGTGCCGAAATCGTTGGCGTAGTCGCTCATGCCCGAGTATTCCCAGTCGATCAGGCTGATGGCGCCCTCTTGATCGACCAGGAAGTTGAGGCCGAAGAAGTCGTTGTGGCACAGGACCGGTTGCTCGTCTTCGGCTCCGATGAATTCGCTCAGCCTTTCCGCCTGGCGGGACATCTCCCAGTAATCGGGCATGTCGATGCTCTGTCGTTCCAGGACCTTCTGCTCATAGCCCTTTCCCTCGACGTAGAAGCTGAAGTAACGGCTCACCTGGGTCCCGCTTTCGTGCAGCTTGCGTGCCATCTCCATTGCCACTTTCAGCTGCGCATCGTCGCTGGAATCAAGGTTGCGGCAGTTGGGGATGTAACGCGAGATCTTCCAGCCGCGTTCGGGGTTCTCGAAGATGAAGGTGTCATCCAATCCCAGGCGCTGGGCGGTCAGCAGTGCCTCGCGCTCGCCTTCGCGGTCGACGATCAACTCCGTACCGGCACCGGGGTGGCGGTAGACGAATTCGCCGTCGTTCGTGGCGAAATGGCAGGAGAGGTTGGTCAAGCCCTGTTTGAGGGGGAAGATGTCGTGGATGTCGTTGCGGTTGCAGCCCAGGACCGCTTCGATGTTGTCGAAGATCTCGCTGTCCAGGTTTTCCAGGAACAGGGGGTCGAATTCCCTCAGCTCGTCAAGCGAGTCGAATTCGAAGATGATCGGCGGATCGAAGCGCTTGATGCGCATGTCCAGTTCCTTGATGTGCTCCACATAGATACTTTCCCACAGCTTGTGCTTCGTCTGGGGAAGTTCCATCTCCTTTTTCAGGATGGTGCGGAAGCGTTCGGAGAATTCGCGGTCGAAGAACACGTGGCCGATCATGTACCAGGCGTCGGAACCGCCGATTTCCACCTTGGTGATGCGGTCGTGGGAACCGGTGGTGATGCACCATTCGTCGGTTTCGCCTTCGGAATACTCGGCGGAGTAGTAGGCCTTCCACACATGGGATTCGAAGGGGTTTTCCGTGAAGTAGTTGTCGGAAGAGCAGATGTAGGTGTTTGCGAGCATTTCGGCTGCAAGTAGCAGGGAAACGCTGTTGTTGCATTCGGCGTACGCGGTGTTGACGATGATTTTCGCGCCGTACTTTTCTTCCAGGTAGAAGAAAGCTTCCTTCTTGTAGCCGGTTACGACGGCGATTTCGGTGATTCCGGCTTCGTGCAGCTGCTCGATTTGGCGCTCGATCAGCACGTCGCCGCGCACTTTGAGCATGCCCTTGGGCTGTTCGTAGGAAATGGGTGCGAAGCGGCTGGACGTGCCTGCAGCCATGATGACGGCGTTATCGACTGCGTAGGGGGCGAGTGCCTGAGCACCAGCATCGGTCAGGCAGCCGTCTTCGATATAGCCTGCGGCAAGGGCTTCTTTGTATGCGGCGTTGACGGTTGCCAGGCCCATCCCGTTCAGATCCGCGATTTCGCGCTGGGTTGCACCGGGATTCTTGTGCAATGCATAGATGACATTGAATTGGTTATGGCTCAGAGACATGGATGCTCCTTGATTGTTCGGACATCATGCATGATATATGAAAACCGAACAGCAAGGAGGACGATGTTCGGAAAAGGATTCATCTATCCATAAATCGAACATCTGAGTAGCGCCGAGCTCAAAGCACCCGACCTGGATCCTATCGATGCGCCTTCCGTTTAGGTAGGACGCATCCAAGTCCGGGTCGGGTGCTGGGTTGGTCTGCTTCGGCGTAAGTGCCGTTTGCCTAACGTATCCGCGTTGGATGCGTTGCGGCTTGCAAGCTGGCTAGTCGGTCGGTAGGGTGCACTTCGAAGCGCGGCACGGGTTTGTGCAGCTTGCAAGCCGTTAGGCGATTGCGCGCTTGGGGGCGATTTCGATGCCGGCTTCTTCCAGAGCGTTTCTGATCTTGCTCACGAACGCGAGTGCGTGGGCGTTGTCGCCATGAACGCAGATGGTATCGGCCGAAAGCTCGATGGTTTTCCCCGTCACGCTTTCGATGGTTCCGGTCGACACGGCGCGGATAACGCGCTGCACGGCAAAATCCTCATCGGTGATCATCGCATCGGGCAGTGTGCGGGAAACGAGGACGCCTTCATCGGTGTAGTTGCGATCGGTGAAGAATTCCTGTGCGGTGGTCATTCCCAGATCGCGGCCCGCATCGATGAGCTTGCCGCCCGCAAGGCCCACCAGCACCAGGGAGGGCTGGAAGTCATGCACTGCCTGGGCGATTGCCAGGGCAGTCGCCGCATCGGTGGCTGCGCGGTTGTAAAGCTGGCCGTGGGGCTTCACATGCGCGAGCTCCACGCCCTGGGCCCGGGCAAAGCCGGCGAGTGCGGCAACCTGATACAGCACGGTTGCGTAGACTTCGTCGGGAGAAAGGCTCATATCGCGCCTGCCGAATCCCTGCAGATCGGGGTAGCCGGGGTGGGCGCCGATGGCAACACCTGCCTCGGCTGCCATCTTGACGGTTTTGCGCATGACCATGGGGTCGCCCGCATGCATGCCGCAGGCTACATTCACGCTGGAAACCAGGGGGATGACCTGGCTGTCCAAGCCCAGAGTGTATCGGCCGAAGCTTTCGCCCAGGTCGCAATTCAAATCGACGCTTGCCATGATAGCCCTCCTATTCCATGAGCAATTGAAACTGCGCGGATAGTCATGTTCGCGTATTATCGGAAAACCGCCTGGTATCGGCCGCATCCGGCAGCATTCGCAATTGCCCGAAACCTTTCATTTCGATGGATACTGCCTGCATCGCCGGCGTTGGCATACGGCGTGGCAGGGTTCGCAGGAATTTTCCGTATCTGCCACTATACCAAGTTAGGACACGAGCATGATGATGCCGATAACCACCAGCAGTACGTAGATGAAGCGTAGGAAGCGTTCCTGGCTGATCTTCCCTTGGATCTTCTGCCCGATGAAGGTGGCCAGGAAGGCGAGGGGTATGCACATGGCTATCACCCGCAGCACTTCGCCGGTGTAATAGCCGTTTGCAAACGACACCACCGCATATACGATGTTCAGGATCACCCAGACCATGGAAAGCGTAGCCCGGAATTCCTGCTTTTCGTAGAGTTTCTGAACGGCGTAGATAACCAGGAAGGCCCCGCCGCTGACGAACATGCCTTGGATAAGTCCTGCACAGGCGATGAATACTGCGAGCAGCCAGACGGGATAATCCCGCCGCTTCTTCACGAGAAGGTTCCGGAAACCCACGAACAGCACTGCGATCGCATAGACCTTCAGGATGATGTCGAGCGAAAGCACGCTATCCAGCCAGATGCCCAGCGCCAAGAAGGGGAGCATGCCCAGCACCATCTTGGCAAGCTCGCGCCAGTTCACGTGCCTGATATTGCTCACCACCACCAGACCTGCCGCGATAATGCAGAGCACGTTCATCGCTGCAATGGCGTTGTGCAAACCCAGCAGGTGGATTCCAGGCGGCATGGCGAAGATATTTCCCGCAAAGCCGCTGATCGCCTGCACAACGTAGGAGAGGAAGAAAACCAGTGCGAATAGTATTTCGTTGAGCATCCGTCCTCCTTGGGTGTTTCCGGAAACCTTGGAAACGTGTTTTCCGCTAAAGTATCCGTCGTGCTTTCCGTATCGAAAGCGACATGATGGGGGCCCGCAAGCGCGCAGCATCGCCTTGATTGGAAAACGC
>SFII01000092.1 GCA_004555335.1 Coriobacteriaceae bacterium
GGCATCCGCCCAGTCCGCTGGGGCAGCGCACCTCGTCCCAGGAAAGGTAGCGCAGATCCTGCGGGGTTTTGACTATGTCGTAGTTGCGGGGAATGGGACGGGTCCTTTCTATATGTCATATAAATCATATCAGATGAAGGGAATTTGCACGCGGATTCCCTCCGTTCCCCTAGAATGCGAAAGGGCCCGGCAAGCGGTGCGCTCATTCGGCATCGCAATTCCCGGCCTGAACAGCACGAACCTGAAATGAAGCGATGATAGGAGGATTGCGCATGAGTCGCAAAATCCAAATCTTCGATACAACCCTGCGCGATGGCGAGCAGTGCCCCGGCGCATCCATGAATACCCAGGAAAAGCTCGTCGTGACCCGCCAGCTGCTGCGCTTGGGCGTCGACGTGATCGAGGCGGGCTTCCCCATCTCCTCCCCGGGCGACTTCCAGTCCGTGCAGCGCATCGCGGCGGAAGTCGGCGACAAGGCCATCGTCTGTGGCCTTACCCGCGCGGTCGAGAAGGACATCGACGTGTGCGCCGAGGCCCTGAAGGGCTGCCCGCGCCCCCGTATCCATACCGGTATCGGCGTGAGCCCCGAGCATCTGATGTACAAGTTCCGCGGCATGAGCCTGGACGAGGCGATCGATCGCGGCGTCCATGCCGTCAAGCATGCGCGCAAGTACGTCGATGACGTGGAGTTCTACGCAGAAGACGCCGGACGCGCTTCCTTCGAGGACCTGGCACGCATGATCGAGGCGGTTATCGCGGCGGGCGCGACCGTCGTCAACATCCCCGACACCACTGGCTACAACATGCCCTGGCATTTCGGCGAGCGCATCAAGTACCTGTGCGACCACGTGCGCGGCATCGAGGACGTCACCATCTCCGTCCACTGCCATAACGACCTGGGCATGGCGACCGCACTTGCCATGGAGGGCGTGCGCAACGGCGCAACCCAGGTTGAATGCACCATCAACGGCCTGGGCGAGCGTGCGGGCAACACCGCCATGGAGGAGATCGTCATGGGCATCCGCATGCACGAAAAGGAGCTGGACGCCCATACCGATATCAACACCAAGGAATTCCTGCAGGCCAGCCGCCTGATCAGCTCCATCACCGGCTTCCCCGTCCAGCCCAACAAGGCCATCGTGGGCTCCAACGCCTTCGCGCATTCCAGCGGCATCCATCAGGACGGCGTCATCAAGCAGCGCGAGACCTACGAGATCATCGACCCGGCAGACGTGGGCTTCAACGGCAGTAGCATCGTGCTCACCGCGCGTTCCGGCCATGCGGCGCTGCGCCATCGCCTGGAGCTTCTGGGCTACACCATCGAAAACGACGAGCAGTTCGAGCAGATCCATAAGGACTTCCTGGACCTGGCGGACCGCAAGAAGGAAGTGCTCGACGAGGACCTGCATTCGCTCATGGGCGAGCGCGAGCGCTCCGAATCCGCGCTGTACGTGCTGAAGGCAACCCAGATCAGCTGCGGCCAGCCTTCTACCCCTACCGCCACCGTCACCCTGATCGATCCTTTCGGCAAGGAGCGCACCGCATGCGACTTCGGCACGGGTCCCGTTGACGCCGTATGCAAGGCGATCAACAAGATCGTGCGCGCCGATTGCGAGCTGACCGAGTTCTCCGTGCAGGCGGTTACCCACGGCATCGACGCTCTGGGCGAGGTGACCGTGCGCATCACCGCACCCGACGGACAGGTGTTCAGCGGACGCGGTTCCGAATGCGACATCACCGTGTCCTCTGCGATGGCATATCTGAACGCCATCAACCGCATGCTGCGCAAGCAGTCCTAACCGCAAGGCCTAAAGCCGCTTGCCGCAAGCTTCGGCGGGCGGCTTCGATTCCGAAAAGAAGGTGAGAATACCCATGGCAAGACCCATGAACATCGCCGAGAAGATCTTGGCAGCCCATGCGGGCCTGGACGAGGTCGTTCCCGGCCAGTTGATCGAATGCAATTTGGACCTGGTCCTTTCCAACGACGTGACCGCGCCCATCGCAATCGACGAATGCAGGAAGATCACCGATAAGGTCTGGGATGCCGAAAAGGTGGTCATGGTTCCCGACCACTACACCCCCAACAAGGACATCAAGTCGGCAGAGCTGGCCAACCGCGTGCGCAAGTTCGTGCGCGAGCAGGGCATTTCCCACTATTGGGAAGTGGGCTGCGTGGGCATCGAGCACGCGCTGCTGCCCGAGCAGGGCGTGTGCGTTCCCGGCGACCTGATCATCGGCGCCGACAGCCACACCTGCACCTATGGTGCGATGGGCTGCTTCTCCACCGGCGTGGGCTCCACCGATGCCGGCGTGGGCCTGGCAACCGGCCGCGCCTGGTTCAAGGTGCCCGAATCCATCAAGTTCGTCGTCGACGGCGAGCTCAAGCCCGGTGTGACCGGCAAGGACATCATCCTGCACATCATCGGCAAGATCGGCGTGGACGGCGCCCTGTACAAGGCGATGGAGTTCACCGGCAGCGCCATCCGCAGCCTTTCCATGGAAGGCCGTCTGACCATTTCCAATATGGCGATCGAAGCGGGCGGCAAGGCCGGCATCATCGAAGTCGATGATATCACCCGTGCCTACGTCGAGCCCCGTGCCGAGCGTCCCTGGGTGGAATACCACTCCGATCCCGATGCCGAATATGCAGACGTGATCTATATCGACGCTCAGGACATCGAGCCCACCGTCGCGCTTCCCAGCCTGCCCTCCAACACCAAGCCCGCTGCCGAATGCCGCGACATCGCCATCGACCAGGTGGTCATCGGCAGCTGCACCAACGGCCGCATCGAGGACATGCGCCAGGCGGCAGCCGTGCTGAAGGGACGCAAGGTGCATCCCAACGTGCGCTGCATCGTCATCCCCGCAACCCAGCAGGTCGTGCGCCAGTGCCTCCAGGAAGGCCTGACCGAGATCTTCATCGACGCCAACTGCGTGGTGAGCGCCCCCACCTGCGGCCCCTGCCTGGGCGGCCACATGGGCTGCCTTGCAGCCGGCGAGCGCGCCATCGCAACCACCAACCGCAACTTCGTCGGCCGTATGGGCGACCCCACTTCGGAAGTCATCCTTTCCAGCCCCGCAGTTGCCGCAGCATCCGCAGTCGCAGGCCATGTCGCCCTGCCCGAGGACCTGGATTAAGGAGGGGCGAAAGCCATGAGATTCGAAGGAAACGCACACCGCTACGGCCGCGATATCGACACCGACGTCATCATCCCGGCGCGTCATCTGACCACCACCGTCCCTGCCGAGCTGGCAAAGCACTGCCTGGAAGACCTGGATCCCGAATTCGTGAACAAGGTGCAACCTGGTGACATCCTGGTTGCCGAAGAGAACTTCGGCTGCGGTTCTTCCCGCGAGCATGCGCCCATTTCCATCAAGGCGGCGGGTGTGAGCGTGGTCATCGCCAAGAGCTTTGCGCGCATCTTCTACCGCAACTCCATCAACATCGGCCTGCCCATCATGGAATGCCCGGCGGCCGTTGACGGTATCAAGAACGGTGACAAGGTGAGCGTTGACGCCGACACCGGCACCATCACCAACCTTTCCACCGGCGAAAGCTTCCAGGCGCAGCCCTTCCCGGCATTCATCCAGGAAATCATCGAGGCGGGCGGCCTGATCGAGCGCACCAAGAAGAAGATGGGAGCGAACTAAATGAGCAAGACCTACAAGATCTGCCTGCTGCCGGGTGACGGCATCGGCCCCGAAATCGTCGCCGAGGCCGTGAAGGTGCTGGAAAAGCTGGCACCGAAGTACGACGTCGAGTTCGATTTCACCGAGGCGCTGATCGGCGGCTGCGCGATCGATGAAGCCGGCGAGCCGCTTCCCCAGGCCACGCTGGACGTTGCCAACGCAAGCGATGCCGTGCTGCTGGGTGCGGTTGGCGGCCCCAAGTGGGATACCACCGACAGCACCAAGCCCCGTCCCGAGCAGGGTCTGCTCGCCATCCGCAAGGAGCTGGGCCTGTACACCAACCTGCGCCCGGTGCAGATCTTCAGCGCGCTTTCCCAGGCATCCACCCTCAAGTCCGAAATCGTGGAAGGCGTGGATATCGCCATCGTGCGCGAGCTCACCGGCGGCCTGTACTTCGGCGAGCGCCATCGCTACTACGATGAAGAGGGTGCAGGCGCGAACGGCGGCAAGGGCCAGCGTGCCGTGGATACCCTGGAATACCGCGAGTACGAAGTCGAGCGCATCGCGCGCCAGGCTTTCGAGGCGGCAAAGACCCGTCGCGGCCGCGTGACTTCCGTCGACAAGGCCAACGTGCTGGATACTTCCCGCATGTGGCGCGAAGTGGTCCATCGCGTGCATGACGAGGAATATCCCGAAATCGAGTTGATCGACATGCTGGTTGACAACACCGCCATGCAGCTGGTGAACAACCCCCGCCAGTTCGACGTGCTGGTGACCGAGAACATGTTCGGTGACATCCTTTCCGACGAGGCTGCGCAGATCACCGGTTCCCTGGGCATGCTGGCAAGCGCCTCCATCGGCGACGGCGTGAGCCTGTTCGAGCCCAGCCATGGTTCTGCCCCCGACATCGCGGGCCGCGGTATCGCCAACCCGCTGGCGCAGATCCTTTCCGCGGGCATGATGCTGCAGTACGCCTTCGGCATGACCGAGGCTGCGGCGGACATCACCCGCGCCATCACCGAGGTGCTGGACGAAGGCTGGCGCACCGGCGATATCAAGGATCCCGAGACTCCCGAAGACAAGATCGTGGGCACTGCAGCCATGGGCGACCTGGTGGTCGCGCATCTGTAGGCGCAGCGCAGATACCATCGCCTTCTCTCTCTTGCCCGCAGGCATCTGCCTGCGGGCTTTTGCTTTTCCCTGCAAGATGCGGCTACGGCGCATTCTGCGCATGCTCCACGCGGGGTGCCCTGTTGCGGGTTCTTGCCGGGCTGCGGGCGAGAGGAGGCCCTTCCGGTTGCGATGCTCTCTATGGGTTGCCCGTGCGCCTTACTGCGCCCGGGCGTAATCCCCCTGGCAAGCCAGTAGAAAACTTGCAGGTGCGTTTCCCCAGGTCAGATGCGGTTGCAACCAGTGGTTGACGGATTGCAAGGCAAACTTGGTGGAGTGCAACGCGCCCAAAGCCCACCATGGTGGCTATCATGAAGGTCGACGGATGAAGGAGGAGACAATGATCCTTGCCGACAAGATCATCGATGAGAGGAAGAAGGCCGGCTGGTCCCAGGAAGAGTTGGCGGCAAAGCTGGGCGTTTCCCGCCAGGCCGTGAGCAAGTGGGAGGGTGCCCAAGCCACTCCCGACCTGCAGCGCATCGTGCAGATGGCGGGGCTTTTCGGGGTGACGACCGATTACCTGCTGAGGGAAGACTGCGAGTCTGCGGCCAAATGCGACGACGCGCCCTTCGTAGGCGAATCGGTCTTGCGCATGGTCTCGCTGCAGGAAGCGCAGGAATTCCTGGAACTGAAGAAATGGCAGGCTCCCAGGATCGCGCTCGGCGTGGCCCTGTGCATCACGAGTCCCGTTGCGATGCTGGTCTTCAGCGGCATGCTCAACGCCGGCGCCGTCGGCTTGGCGGATGATGCCGTGGTCGCGGCGGGGATGATCGTGC
>SFII01000093.1 GCA_004555335.1 Coriobacteriaceae bacterium
GACCAGTGGATGTACCACACGCGCCTGTATGCAGCCGCCAAGGTTGCCACCCAGCGCGACGACCTGGATCTGATCCAGCTGAACAGCTTCGGCTGCGGCTTGGACGCCCTGACCACCGACCAGGTGCAGGAGATCCTGGAAGCTGCCGGCAAGGTGTACACCGTGCTGAAGATCGACGAGGTGTCCAACCTGGGCGCCGCGCGCATCCGCGTGCGCAGCCTGCTTGCCGCACTGAAGGACAAGGCCGATGAGGCGGCGGAGGCGGAAAGCCTGGCGAAGGGTTGCCCCGTGGGCGACCTGAAGGTGGAGGCCCTGGTCGAGCGCCTGGAGGAATCCATCGCCAACAGCGACGGTTCCCGCGAGGCGCGCGCTGCCGTGGAGGTGGCCGATACCATTCAGAAGAGCAAAAAGGAAAACGTCTCCACCGAATTCCCGCGCGTCGAGTTCACCCAGCAGATGAAGGAGGATGGCTGGACCATCCTGGTACCCCAGATGGCCCCCATCCACTTCGAGATCCTGGTGGAAGTGTTCAAGGCGAATGGCTACAACATGGAGCTTCTGCCTTCGGTCGATCGTGGTGCGGTCGATGCCGGCCTGAAGTACGTCAACAACGACATCTGCTATCCGTCCATCCTGGTTACCGGCCAGATCATGGAAGCGGTGATGAGCGGCAGGTACGACACCGACCGTCTGGCCGTGATCATCACCCAGACCGGTGGCGGCTGCCGTGCGACCAACTACATCTCGCTCATCCGCAAGGCCCTGAAGGCCGCGGGCATGGGCCATATCCCGGTTATCTCCCTGGCGCTGCAGGGCAACATGGACGAAGTGAACTCCGGATTCAAGCTGTCCTTCGACATGCTCAAGCAGGCCTTCTACTCGCTCATGTACGGCGACCTGCTGATGCAGTGCCTGTACCGCACCCGTCCGTACGAGGTGGAACCCGACAGCGCCTTCTACCTGTTCCGCTATTGGATGGAGAAGACCAAGGACCAGATCCGCGAAGGCGAAACCCAGAAGCGCTTTGCGAAGACCGTGCGCGAGATCGTGGACGACTTCGACCATCTGCCCTTGATGGGCGAGGGGACCAAGCCCCGCGTCGGCGTGGTCGGCGAGATCCTGGTCAAGTTCCATCCCACCGCGAACAACCAGGTGGTCGAGCAGATCGAGGCAGAAGGCTGCGAGGCCGTCGTGCCCGGTTTGCTGGAGTTCTTCCTGTTCGGCATCGTGGGCCGCATCTACCAGAAGGACCCCTTGGGCCGTTCTTCCACGGGTGCGTTGGGCGCGAAGGCCATCCTGAAGGTGATCGACATGGTGCGCAAGCCCGTCATTGCCGCACTGGAGAAGTCCAACCGCTTCGAGCCTCCCACCGACATCTTCACCCTGGGCGACTATGCTGCAGACATCCTGAGCCTGTGCAACTCCATGGGCGAAGGCTGGCTGCTCACGGCGGAAATGGTCGAGCTGATCCATCATGGCGCGCCCAATATCGTGTGCGCCCAGCCCTTCGCCTGCCTGCCCAACCATGTTGTGGGCAAGGCGGTCATCAAGGAGCTGCGCCGCCGTTATCCCGAAAGCAACATCGTGGCCGTTGACTACGACCCCGGCGCTTCCGAGGTCAACCAGCTCAACCGCATCAAGCTGATGATCGCCGTTGCGAAGGCGAATATGGAAGACAAGGAAGCTGCCGCACGCCAGGCGCGTACCGCCAGCTACCAGGCTCCCGATAAGACCCAGAAGAAGGCCTGCGCGATCGAGATCGCCGAAGAGCTCTTGAAGGAAGATCGCTAGCATGGCTGAAACGCAGGGAACGCTGGCCTCGCTTGTCCGTTCGGAACCCGAGGGACAGGCGGGCGCATGGGAACAGGGCGCCTCGCTTGCCAGCATGGTCGCGCGTACCAGGCAGGGCAAGCTGGTCATCTGCCCCACCCCCATCGGCAATCTGGGCGACATGACGCCGCGCGCCAAGGAGGCGCTTGCTGCGGCGGATACGGTCTGCGCGGAAGACACCCGCGTGACTGGGAAGCTGCTTGCCAGCTTCGGGATCAGCTGTCGGATGGAGCGCCTTGACGAGAACACCGTGGGACAGCGCGCTGCCGCAATCGTCGAGCGCGTGCTTTCCGGTGAAGTGATCGCATACTGCACCGATGCGGGCATGCCCGGGGTTTCCGACCCCGGGCAGCGCCTTGTCGCTGCGGCTCGTACGGCAGGCGCTCCTGTGGAAGTGCTTCCCGGACCTACTGCTACCGCAACCGCCTATGTTGCGAGCGGATTTACCTGCCCGCGCTTCTATTTCGGGGGGTTCTTCCCCCGCAAGGAAGGCCAGCGGGCAGAGACCCTGGCTGCGCTGCAATCGCTCGATGCGGTGCTGCTCTTCTACGAAAGCCCCCATCGGATCGTGGCCGCCCTGCGCGCCGTCGCCGAATCGATGCCCTATCGCCAGGTGGCGGTATGCCGCGAGCTCACCAAGCTGCATGAGGAAGTGGCTATCGGTACCGCGCAAGAGCTGGCCGAGGCCTTCGCCGAGCGCGAGGCGGCCGGTGGCGTGAAGGGCGAGATCGTGCTGGTCATCGATGCGCCGAGCGAGCAGGAGTATGCGTGCAAGGCCCAGGATGCGCGCGAGGGGGCGGCGGATCGCGCTGCCCAGCTTGCGGCAGAGGGCGTGCGCGCCAAGCAGATTTCCAAGCAGTTGGCGGCGGAGTTCGGGCTTTCCCGAAACGAAGCCTATGACATGGCGCTTGCCGCCTCGAAGCAGGCTCGCGCAGAATAGATGCGTGCCGTGCATTCCGATGAGCTGCTGTTCGTGGACGATCTGGAGGTATGGGTTGTCCGCAAGAGGGTGAAGAACCTGAGCGTGCGCGTGCTCCCTCCCGATGGGCGCATACAGGTGAGCGCTCCGTATTCCCTGAGCAATGAATGCATTGCCGAATTCATCGCCTTGAAGCATGATTGGCTCGTCCGGAGCCGTGCGAGGGTGATGGATTCGCCCATGAGCCGCGCAGAGCGTGCGAGCAAGCCCGAAATCGAGCAGTGGAGGGCGCTGGTGAAGGCCTTCGTCCCGCCTCTGGTTGCCAAGTGGGAGCCCATCATGGGCGTGAAGGCGGGGGAGCTCGCGTATCGTAACATGAAGAGCCGTTGGGGGAGCTGCCAGCCTTCCACGGGACGTATCTGCATCAATATCCGCCTGGCCCTGTTCCCTCCCGAATGCCTGGAATATGTGGTGGTCCACGAGCTGTGCCATCTTCTGGAACCGGGCCATGGACCGCGTTTCAAGGCGCTCATGGATGCTTTTCTCCCCAACTGGCGCGAAGCGAAGAAGAAGCTGTCGTAGCGAAGGCCGTGGAGCCCGCTTGCGGCGTGTTTTCGGCTTGCAATCGAATATCGGTATATCGGCGGACTCCGGAAGGGGGTCCGCTTTCTGCATTCGGAAGGCGTTTGCCGTGCGCTGGGCGGGGGCCGTTTTGCCGCTATCCGATTATTCGCTTGAGAAATGAAGAAGCCGGGGTTTCCGGCTTCTTCGCTATTCGTGCAAGCTGACTCTGCTGCCGCGCATCGAATGTACGTTTGCCGTTAATTCACGCCCTTGGGGTTGGGGCCGTAGTCGTTTTCGCCGGGCTGGCTGTCTTTCGCCGCCATGATGGCCAGGGGGATCCAGCCGATGACGGGGATGATTGCAAGGAAGACCCAGAGGCTCGATTTGCCCAGGTCGTGCATACGGCGCATCATGCAGGTGATCATGGGGCAGACTACCGCGATGTATGCGATACGGCAGATGGTGACCACGACGTCGCTGTAGAACCAGCGGGAAACCAGATTTAAAACCAAGATAACGGCAACGGCGAAGAGCACATACCACCAGAATTCGCTTCGGCGGGCACGGCCGACGGGGTCGATGAACTTCTTGAAGCAGGTCCTCAGGGATTCGAACAGATTCATATGCGCTCCTTGCAATGCGATTGTGCAACCCCACAATGGTACCGCAAGACAATCGGGGGATGGGCAACGGAATGGATATGCGCGTGCCGGTGCGGCTATAATCGTGACCGTTCGCGTGTGAAACGGAGGCTGCATGGAAACCATCGTCAAGCGATTCGAAGAGCTGACGGTAGACGAGCTGTACGACATTCTGAAACTGCGTGTCGATGTGTTCGTCGTAGAGCAGAATTGCCCCTATCCGGAAATCGATGGCAAGGACCGCTTCGGCTTCCATGTCATCATGCGCGATGAGCAGGGAATCGCCGCGTACTTGCGCGCCCTTGAGCCCGGTGTCTCCTTCCCCGAAGCGGCCTTGGGGCGTGTGATCACGGCACCCGACCGCCGCCGTTGCGGCCTGGGGAGCAGGCTGCTCGAGGAAGGTATCCGCGTTGTGCGCCAGAACATGGAAACCCCCGGCATCAGGATCGAGGCGCAGGTGTATGCGCGCTCCTTCTACGAGGCGCAGGGCTTCGTGCAGACTTCCGAGGAATTCCTGGAAGACGGCATCCCCCATATCCAGATGTACCTGGAGTTCTAGATAAGCGCCATTTCCTCGACGCATCGGTTGTACCAGAAGCTCGCATTCGGCGGGCAGTAGATGCTTGCCGCCTCGGGCGTGACTGTGGAGCCGTACATATCTGCCAGATATGCAATGTGGCCGCGGATGGCTTCTTCCCAGGACCCGAAGCTGTAGTCGCCCCAACCCCAGGCATTGCAGGGTAGGAAGCAGTACGCGCCCTTCGTGCTTTCCACGCAGGATATAGCCGGGGACCAGCGCGGGTCCACGCCGTTGTCCCAGGCGGCGGATGCGAAGACGGAGCCCTGCCCCGCAAGCGGCGACCCTGCCAGATAGGCGTCGATGCGGGCGGTCCATTCGTCGACGAAGGCCTGCTTGTCGGCGGACCAGTCCACGTCGCCTTCCGTCACTCCCGTAGAAAGGGCTTCGATCCTGCCGTCCTGCGCCTGGGGCCGTTTCGCGTTGCCGGAATCGACCCCGCCCGATGCAAGCTGCCTTGCCTTTCTTTCCGCTTCTGCCAATGCCGCTTCTTGCTCGGCTTGTTTGCGGGCCCGCTTGATGGCCTCTTCCTCCGCCTTTTGGCGCGCGGCCTGCGCGTCTTTCAGGGCGGCATCGGCTGCCTTCCGGGCTTCCTGCGCGCTTTCCAAATCGGCTTGCAGCTGTTCTTGGCGCTGCTGAAGCTCGCGTTGGGTGTTGGAAAGCCTTTCGATCGCCGCAAGGTTATGGGAGTTGATGGAGTCCAGGTAGTCGCATGCAACGAGGAAATCCTTGGCGTTGCCGCTGGAAAGTAGGAGGTCCAGAGGGAAGCTCCCGTCCCGATTGAGTTTGTAGAGGGCGCGGGCCGATTCGCCTGCGCTTTCCCTGAGGGATGGCAGCTGCTCTTCTATCCGGACGATCTCGCGTTCGTTTTCGCGTATCCGCTTTTCGGCTTCCTCCATGCGGGCGTTTGCCTCGTCATATTCCTTGGCGGTCTGCTCGACCAGCTTCTGCAGCCTGGATACCTCGTCAGCGAAGGCCGGGGTGCTTGCCGAGGCGGATACGGCAACGAGCGCAAGGCATGTTGCGGCAAGGGTCGTGGCAAG
>SFII01000094.1 GCA_004555335.1 Coriobacteriaceae bacterium
GTTCGTCCTGCGCGAATTCGGCCCCGAACGCCGCAGCATCTTCGAAATCCCCCTGCTGTACAAGGTAAGCGCCCCCTTGAACGCCGCCCCCTTGAACCATGCGCGCGACATCCTGTTCGCGGTGTTCGAGGTTGTGGAAAACTACTTCTCTGCCTTCATCCCCAAGGTGGATCTGGACGGCGTGCTCGCGACCTTCTTCGAAGAGCAGTACCGCCTGATGGAGGAAAACCTGCGCATCCTGAACGAAAACGGATTCGAAGGCGTATACCGCGAAGCTTTCGTGAACGAAATCCGCGCAGAAATCAAGCGCTGGTTCCGCAATGCCGAATGCATCCCACACGGCAAGTCAGACGAATTCGCCGAGCTGGTCACCGAATACACCGAGTACTGGGAAGGAAATCGCACGGAAAACTAGAAAGCAGGCACACTGCATGCCTTCTAGCAGACGATGATCATGAAGACAGTTTTATTCATAGAAGAAAAGTCCCAAAACCAGCACGAGGACCTTATCGAAACCTACCGGGAGTACTCGGGCCTGTTCGTCCAGTGCCTCGAGGCCTTCGATATCCACGTGTGCCCTTGGAACCCGGACGAATACTCCATCTCCAAGGCGGTTCCGGATCTGCTTCGCATCATCGACAGGTCCACGGAATGGCGCGCCATCATCGCAACCGACCTGAGCTTCGGCTGCGGGAAGCAGAAAGGCGCCGCCGCCGTGGGCAACCCGTTCGACCTGTACGACCTGGATCAGACCGAGGATGGCACGTTCATGGACAAGCGCGCCATCGCGGACCCCGAACCCATCGTGCGGTTGAGCAGGATGCTCGGCGGCGTCCCGCGCGCCTTCCGCAACAGGACCTTCGTGCGCGAGAACTATCCCGACCTGCCCGAAGACGAGATGCCCGATTTCACCGACAGCCAGCCTTTGATGGAACGCTACCACCTGGGCTGCATCCGTCCTGCCGAAATGCTGTTCGTTTCCCCGCGCAACAGGAACGACGAGCTGCTCATTTCGGACAACGGGCGCTGCTCGGGGTCTTTGGCCAACGCCGAATGCCTGCACTGGAGCTTCGCCGAGTGCGCGGGCTTCGCGGACAGATCGCGCTTCGTGGTGGTGGACCGCAGCCTTCCCCCGTGCATCTCGCACGGCCGCGACATGCTGCAGTTCTGGATGACGGTGATGGCGCTTGCAACCTACGACCCCAACAGGGGTTCTTTGCAGTTCGGCCAGCTGTACCGCGCCGAGGTGGAGTTCGATGAAGAAGAAATCCGCAGCAACCTGATCAGCCACTACGCCGACTGCTGCCAGGTGAGGGACAAGCTGAAGGAGCGCATGATCGAAGTGCGCCGCCTTCGCATTCCCAGCGAGACCGAAAAGGCCTTCCTGCCCGACTTCCGCAAGGAAATCCACCTCACCTTCAACCTGCTCGATTCGGACAAGATGTACCTGGATGCCAAGCGCTTCGGCCTGTTCAGCAACATCCCCACCGAAGACGAAAGCGAATACGCCGGCCAGAAGCGCCGCATCAAGAAGGAAGCAGAAACCCTCTTCCGCGAACCCAAGCGCGCCCTGCGCCAGGCGGAAGACGAATTCCAGACCTTCGAGCTGCCGAGCGACGACGAGATCCTGCGCAATCCCATGAACCGGCATACCACCGACCTGCTGGTTGCGGAGCTGGAGCAGATCGAGGAGCGCATCTCCATCGCCAACCCCATGGCGAGCCTGAACTGCGACGATCTGGACGAAGAGGTGAAAGACGAGGAAAAGGCCGTCAAGCACCGTTTCCGCTTCAGGGTGAGCCTGACCACCATCGCGCTTGCGCTGAGCATCACGGCCGCCGCCATCTTCGTGGGCTATGCGCCCTTCATCTTCGGACTCACCAGCTCCATTACCTTCAACCTGCGTGCGCTCATCGCCACCGTGATCATGATTGCGGTGATGGTGGGTATCTGCCTGCTCGACCTGAAGGCGCAGAAGAAGCTGCTCGATGCCAAGATCGGAACCTTCAACAAGAAGATCGCCTCCATCATCGAGGGCCTGCGCCGCAAGTGCGACCAGATCGGCAACCGCATGTCGGATTTCGCATCCTTCAGAAGGGGCTGGTATTACCTGAAGAAGAACGACGAGACCCCCAAATTCGTCGGCAAGGAAGAGGAATACCTGGCTAAGAGCCATGCCGACCTGTGCGTGGAGATCGACCGTATCCAGGCGGACGCCATGTTCAACCAGCGCTACGAAGACGCGTACCGGGCGCGCTCCTACATGTCCTGGAACGCAGCCGACGACATGGTCAAATCCGGCCGCGTCTACAACTTCAGCCTAAGTGCGGAAGACGCGACTGCGCGCTACAACACCGCCATCGACGGCGCCGCGCGCACCAGGGTCCCGTTCTCGGCGATCGTCTCCCTTGACGTCATGCCCATCAACCCCGTTACGATTGGAAGGGTGACGCGATGATGACCTTCCTCATCTGCGGCGTCCTGCTCGCAGTGCTCGTTGCCCTCTTCTGGGCGACCTTCTCCAGGACGTCGTCTCCCGAACGGCGTCCTGCCCAGGTGCTGTTGCCCCCTCTCGCCCTCATCCTCTCCGTCGTGCTGCTCGCGCTGTTCACCTACGCCGATAGCGCCGCGAAGGATATTTGGGTGGTGGCATCCAACAGCTTCGAGCCCCTCCGGAGCGTGAACGCCATCTTCCCGCGTGCCATCGCGATCAACGCACTGTTCGCCTTCACCTTCCTGTGCGTGAAGCTAGTCTACTTGATGGTGGTTTCCCTGCTTCCCGACAAGGGCATGATGCTGCTCAGCCATCTGTTCGCCTTCGCGTACGAGATGGATGACGAAAACCGCTGGGTCCTGAAGCGCCGCTTCCTGGGCACGAAGAAGCTCTTCCGTAAGATGTTCATCGCGGTGCTCATCCTGAGTACCCTGCTGTTCGTGCTCACGGCCATCTTCCCGCGCCTGTTCGGCACCCTGTTCTTCCCCGCCTTCGCCATCATCACCTTCGGCGAGGTGGTCAGCTTCCTTTCCGGCCTGGAGCCGAAGGACAAGAACGGCGATGCCGTGGAATTCGTCGATGACGGCAGCAAGCGCTATTCCATCTACCAGAACCTGATGAGGGTATACGAAAGCTACCAGGACCGCGTCCTGTACTCCGACGTGCTCAACCACGGGTACTTCTCGCAGATCAACAGGGACGACATCATCGGCCCCCTGGAAGCCGACAAGGACCGCCTGAAACGCCTGGCCGCCGGCTACCTGAGATCGCTCAAGAGCCTCCACCACGACATCGACGCCGACATGGCCATGGGCATGGTGGGCCTGCTCGAGGGGAAGAACACCCTGTTCGCCACGCCCTTCTACCGCGACTACACGGACTACTTCGCGCTGCCCCTGGTACGCACCCTCATGCAGGGCAACAAGGTGGTCGTGATGTTCGGCGAAGACGTGAGCGAAACCGACCTGCAGGACTGGTTCCGCGAGTCGCTCACCGTCATCTGCGGCGTCGAGAGCATGTGGCGTCTGGGCAGCCTGCGCACCAAGCAGATCGATCAGCTGGACGTGGCCTTCATGAGCATGTCCGACGCGAACAACCTGGACCTGACGCGCGCGCTTGCCCGCCGCCAGAACCGTATCGCCATGGTGGCCATGTTCAACCCCTCGGTTTCCTTCGCCACCTCGCAGATCGGCTTCGGCATCCTGGCGCGTCGCCTTGCCGCCTTCGGCAGGGTGGTCTACTGCGCCTTCGACAGGAACACCAACGGGCTAGTCGACGCGCTTTCGCATGCGCTTTCCACACCCTTCTGCGAGGTCTGCCCCACCATCAGCTCGCGCGGGGAAACCTGCAGCATGATCTGGAAGGCCGAAGACCCGCAGGGAGTGAGCCTGCATCATCAGCTCTACGGCAACGTGGCGCAGTACCTGGGCCTGGGCACCGAGCTGGGATCGATCGCGCTTCGCTACGACGTGGACAAGGTCACCTGGCTCAGCTCCAAGAACGTCCCCATCAACGACGTGCGCTGGATTGCCCTGCAGTACTACCGCCAGATCTGCGAGTTCGCCAACCTGCCCACCGCGGCGTGGTCCATCGACGGCCGCTTCAGCTTCCACGACAGCCTGTGGAGCCAGCGCAGGGAAGACCGCGCGTTCCTGATCGTCGAAGACGAGTCCTGCAACTCCTTCGAGATCCTGCGCCAGTTCAGCACCCGCGCCTGCAGCAACTCCTTCATCAACGTGATATCGCCCGACTACCTGCTGCGCGACTACATGTCCGACAACTCCAAGCTGTTGGTTCGCGATTCCAAGGCCATCCCCCGCATCGTCCCCGACTATTCGCTGGGACTGCGCAACGTGGCGCTTTCCGTCTTCGCGCGCCTGGCCCAGGAGCCCATGGACCTGCGCGACATCCGCAAGCAGTTCGAGCTTGCCGAAATCGAATCGCAGGACATCCGCGCCACCTTGTGCCAGCTTGCGTTGAAGTACATCGTTCCCAACTCCACACGCGAAATCGTGTCCGAATGCCTACTCGAGGAAACCGTGCACGAAAGCATCGACCCGGAAAGCCTGCGCTACCTTGACCGCACCCAGATCCGCCTGGTGAAGGGCTGCGAGCTGCACCGATACTGCGAAACCATCCTGCGCAACGCCTTCTACGTCTGCGAAGACGAAAGCATCGACAAGCGCGTGCTGGGTTCGTGCCTGTACGGCCACGTATACCAGAACATGGTGCCCGGGCAGTTCGTATCCCTGGAAGGCAGGTACTACGAGGTACTGGACATCACCGTTTCGTCCCGCAGCACCAGCCGCGTGGCGCTGCGCCGTGCCGCGGACCATTTTTCCAGAAGGCGCTTCTACCGCCAGGTCAAGGAAGTGCGCCTGGGCAACTGGGATTCGTCCTCACGTTGGCACAGGACCCGCTCGTATTCGGGCGTGAACATCCAGGTAGCCGAAGTGGACGTGAGCGTACACACCGAAGGCTATGCCGAAATGGCCAGCCGCTCCGACTTCAGGACCGCGCGCTACGTGGGACTGAGCCACATCCCCGATCGCGAGTACTTCAAAAAATCCGCCCTCAAGATCTCCGTCGACGGGGCTTCCTCCCAGGTAATCGCCACCCTCACCGTACTGCTGGGCGAGCTTATCGCCACCATGTACGCGGACAACGCCCAGTACCTGCTCATCGGCAGCACCGCCGCCGAGCGCTGCGACTGCCCGCGAGGCTCCTATGTGCGCATTTCCAGCGAGGAGACCGCACTGGATCCTTCCTGCATCTACGTCTTCGAGGACAGCAACATCGACCTTGGCCTGATCGACTCCTTCGACAGGAACGTGGTCCACTTCCTCGAACTGCTCCAGGACTTCTTGGTCTGGCATTCCGACAGGATGGCAAGAAAGAACGTCATCGACGTGAACGTGCTCGCCGCAGCCCTGCGCGACTTCATTGCTGACGACACCCTGGATTTTTCCGCCACCGCGCCCGAAGACCCGAAGAAGGCCGCAAAGGAAGGCGCC
>SFII01000095.1 GCA_004555335.1 Coriobacteriaceae bacterium
CCTGCAGGCAAGTCATATCTGGTGATGGCGAACATCATCGCCGCAGCCAAGAATACCGGCGCCCAGGCCATCCACCCCGGTTACGGCTTCTTGGCCGAGAATGCCGATTTCGCACGCATGTGCATCGAGAACGACATCGTCTGGATCGGCCCCGCGCCCGAATGCATCGAGAAGATGGGCGACAAGGCGGTTGCCCGCGAGACCATGGCATCCGTGGGCGTTCCCACCGTGCCCGGATCCGATGGCACCGTCGATACCGTCGAGGAAGCACGCGCCTTCGCCGAGGCAGTGGGATACCCCGTGTTGATCAAGGCATCTGCCGGCGGCGGCGGCAAGGGCATGCGCGAGGTCCACGACCCCGCCGACCTGGAAGCCCAGTACAAGGCGGCGAAGACCGAAGCCGGCGCTGCCTTCGGCAACGACGAGGTCTACCTTGAAAAGCTGGTCCTGCGTCCGCGTCACGTGGAAATCCAGGTTCTGGCAGATGATTTCGGCAACGTCGTGTCCCTGTGCGAGCGCGACTGCTCCATCCAGCGCCGCCATCAGAAGCTGCTGGAAGAAGCCCCCAGCCCCGTGCTCGACGAGCAGACCCGCAAGGAAATGGGCATCGCTGCGGAAAAGGCGGTCCGTGCCGTCGATTACCGCAATGCGGGCACCATCGAATTCCTGCTCGATCAGGACGGAAGCTTCTACTTCATGGAGATGAACACCCGTGTGCAGGTGGAGCATCCCGTTTCCGAGCAGATCACCGGCGTGGACATCATCAAGGAACAGCTGCGTATCGCTTCCGGCGAGCCCATGTCCTGCGCATCCCGCGCGCCCTTCTCTCCGAATGGCGCCGCTATCGAGTTCCGTATCAATGCCGAGGATTCCGATAACGACTTCCGTCCCAGCCCGGGAACCATCACCAGGTTCGATCTTCCCGGCGGTCCCGGAGTGCGTGTCGAAACCTATCTGGAGCAGGGTGCCAAGATCAGCCCCTTCTACGACTCGCTCGTCGCGAAGCTCATCGTTTGGGGCTCCAACCGCGAAGAGGCGCTCGCCCGCGGCAGGCGCGCGCTGAGCGAATTCAAGATCGAGGGCATCAAGACCACCATTCCCTTCCATCTGAGGGTTCTAGACGTACCCGCATTCGCCGAAGGCAGGGCTTGCACCGACTTCATCGCAACCGAGATGGGAGAATAACGTGTCTAATCTTAACTTCGAGGGCATGGCAATCGCCGAAGGCGTTGTCGAGACCATCGTCACCATCGCCGTTCAGGATGTCGAAGGGGTCGCAAGCCTCTCCAACGCCCACGCGAATGGCATCTTGGGGGCATTCGGAAAGAAGGCTCCCAGTGGAAGCGTCGAGGTCGTGGTGAACGAAGACGATACCGTTTCCGTTGCAGTGAGGGTCGTGGCGCTCTATGGCCATCCCCTGCCCGGTCTTGCCCAGAGCATCCGCGAGGCAGTCGCAGATGCGGTGATGACCCAGATCGGAATCACGGTTTCCGAAGTCAACGTGTTCATTGACGGAATTCAGTTTGCATAGGATTTGGATTGGCTAGAAAACATGAAAGGTCGCTTGCACGGCGCATGGCCGTGCAAGCGCTTTACCAGAGCGAGATAACAGGAACCGATCTTTCGGATATGGCCGGCAATGCCACCATCATCCCCGATGGCGGAGTGCTTCCGGAGTATGCGGTTTCCCTGCTTGCCGAAATCAAGGACCATGCGGAAGAAATCGACGACCGTATTTCCGAAGCATCGGAGAATTGGTCACTTTCGCGCATGCCCATCGTCGACCGTGCGATCCTGCGTGCTTCCGTGTGCGAGATCTACTTCATCGAGGATGTTCCCGTTTCGGTGAGCATCAACGAGGCAGTCGAGCTTGCGAAGGAATTCGGTGGGGAAGATGAATCCTCCCGTTTCGTGAACGGCATCCTCGGTCGCATTGCGCGTACCATGGATTCCGATGGGGAAGCAAGCTGGAACGAAGAGGATTCCGAAGCCGACCCCGAAGACGTCGCCGAAGGAGAAGCTCCGGCGGATGGCGTGGCGGAGTACGCGGCGCAATTCGACGAAGCGTGCGAATCGTGCGATTCAGGGGATGAAGAGGGTGCGCAAGAATGCGAACGTCCCGCTGCTTCCGATGCGGATGCGGTAGATGGACAGTAAGACCCTTGACTCCTTCGAGTCGGTCAACGAGCGCTTGAAGGAGATCATTCGCCTTGTGGGGGATGATTCCATTCCTCTTGACGAGGCATTGGCCTTGTTCGAGGAAGCGGCTGCCCTCGGAGTGAAGGCATCAGCGATGCTTGAAGAGAATATTCTCGCACGCGATGAAAACGAATCGAAGGCGTCTGACGATACAGCGGGCGCGTAATCTCGCAGGGCGGCGTGATGTGCACGCCGCCCGCTTTTCCGGGGATGGAGTTCTTTTATGGCGTACTCAGAACGAATTCTCGATGCAATCACCAGTCCTTCGGATTTGAAATGCCTAACGGATGACGAATTGGAAATCCTCTGCACCGAGCTGCGGGAAGAGATGATTACCGTCACCTCCCAGAATGGCGGGCATCTTGCCTCCAGCTTGGGAGCTGTCGAAACGATCGTGGCCTTGCATTCCCTGATGGATTGCCCACGGGATCGCATTGTGTTCGATGTCGGTCATCAGGCTTATGCCCATAAGCTGCTTACTGGAAGGGCGAAGGATTTTTCCACTCTCCGGCAGTTCGGGGGGATAACAGGTTTCCCGACACCTCTCGAAAGCGAATACGACGTCCATCCGTCAGGGCATGCATCCGACAGCCTTTCGGTGGCGCTCGGTCTTGCTTTGGCGCGCGATTTGCGCGGGGACGACCAGAAGATCGTCGCCGTTATCGGGGATGCATCGCTTTCAGGCGGTATGGCCTTCGAGGCCCTGAACCATATCGGCCAGGAAAAGATTCCCATGGTCATCGTGCTGAACGATAACGGCATGTCCATTTCACGCCCGGTGGGTGCCCTGGTCAGGCATTTGGGTAATCTGCGCATGTCGAACAGGTATATCCATACCAGGGATAGCATCCAGGAAGCCATGGAAGATGGCGGCCGTATGGGCGAAAGCCTGCTCAACCTGGGAAGGAACATGAAGGATTCCGTCAAGCATCTGATGAATTCCGGTTCCATGATGTTCGAGCAGCTGGGCATCGTATGCACGGCGCCTATCGACGGGCATGATATCACCGCGCTGAAGGAGACTTTCCGTGCAGCCCTCCAATCGAAGAGCCCCGTACTGGTCCATGTCGTGACCAAGAAGGGTGCGGGCTATCTTCCCGCCGAAACAGCTCCGGAGCGTTTCCATGGAATCGGGCCCTTCGACATCGAAACGGGCGAATCGCCGAAGAAAGCGACATCCAATCCCACCTTCACCTCGGTGTTCGGACAGGCGATCGTCGCCGAGGCGCAACGGGACGAAGATGTGGTGGCCATTACCGCAGCCATGCCGTCCGGTACAGGCTTGAAATCCTTTGCCGAACGCTTCCCCGACCGTTTCTACGACACGGGAATCACCGAAGAGCACGCTATCGGCATGGCGGCTGGCTTGGCATTTGCCGGGAAGAAACCGGTCGTTGCCATGTATTCCACCTTCCTGCAGCGGGCGATCGATCAGCTTGCGATCGATGTTGCGCTTCCCCAGGCGAATGTGGTGCTTGCAGTCGATCGCGCAGGCCTGGTGGGCGACGATGGTCCGACCCATCATGGGGCTTTCGACCTGGCGTATCTGAGGATGATTCCGGGAATGAGGATCCTGGCGCCATCCGATGAGGGGGAGCTGGTGCGCGCCCTCCATACGGCGCTTACCTTAGAAGGACCCGTGGCGGTGCGTTATCCCCGCGGCGAGGCTTTCGGCGCACTTGTCCCCGAAGATCCGGAGGCCTTCGAAGAGGGACGGTCGAGGCTTGTGCAGGAGGGGTCGGATGGTGCGATCCTTGCCTTCGGAAGCATGCTTTCCCAAGCGCTCGAAGCGGCGAGAATCCTCGAAGGCGAGGGTTTGGGCGTACGCGTGGTCGATATGCGCTGGGTTAAGCCGATTGACGAAGATGCCGCGGCGGCCGCGGCGGAAACCGGTTTCGTGGTAACCGTCGAAGACGGAACCCTTGCCGGCGGTGCCGGATCGGCGGTGGGCGAATTCCTCCTTCGCGAAGGGATTGCCTGCAGATTTGCGAGCGTCGGCCTGCCCGACCGTTTCGTTCCCCAGGGAAAGGTCCCCGTGCTCTACAGGGAGCTGGGAATGGATGCGCAGGGTATCGCGGAGGCTTTCCGGAGAATCCGCCGAAAAGGATAGGCGGTTACCCTCGAAATCGAATAATGCCGAATCGGGTGAATCGCCCCGGTGCGTGACATAGGAGAAATCCAAGGCGCACCGGGGCTTTCTGTTGTTACGGGGATGTCAGGATCTTCGGTGCCGTTGTTCGGGAAGGGACTGTGGTCCGCAGGAGAGTTTCTAATCAGATTCATCAAAGTTGATAACCATGATAAAAAATAAAGCCCCAAGTCGCTTTATGGAAAAAACCAATGGCTAAAATGATGTGGTTTTTGCAAGCCTATTGGGAAAGGAAGGGCAAGGAGCGATGTTCACATCCGCACAGCTCATCTCTATTGCGGTGTTCGTAATCGTGATGGTCCTTGTCGTCTCCGAGAAGATCCATCGCGCTGTAGCAGCATTGCTGGGTGCGGTGGCTCTGATCGTTCTTGGGGTAATCGACTGGGACACCGCGATCGGGCACGTAGACTTCAACACCATCGGCGTCCTTCTGGGCATGATGCTGTTCGTGTCAGTGGTCAAGGAATCCGGCCTGTTCGAGTTCGCGGCGATCAAGGCCGCCAAGATCGCGAAGGGCAAGCCCTGGGCGATTATGGTCGCATTCATGCTGATCACCGCAGTGCTCTCCGCGCTGCTCGATAACGTGACCACGGTTCTTCTGGTCGGTCCCATGACGCTCATCGTCTGCGACCTGCTGGAGATCAACCCGGTTCCGTACTTCCTGACGGAGATCTTCGCCAGCAATATCGGCGGTACTTCGACCCTCATCGGCGACCCGCCGAACATCATGATCGGTTCTTCCGCCGGCTTCTCCTTCGCCGATTTCATCATGGTCGACACCCCCTGCGTCATCATCACCATGATCGTGGTCATCTTCTGCTTCAAGTTCGCCTTCGGTCGCAACCTGAACGTGAGCGAGGAAAACCGCAAGAAGATCCTGGACCTGGATCCCAACGACTACATCCGAGACCGCTCCCTGTTCAAGAAGAGCCTGGTCATGATCGCGGTTGTCGTAGTGCTGTTCATGGCTCACGGCGTCCTGCATCTGGAGAGCTGCATCATCGCCCTGGGTGTTGCGGGTGTCATGGTTGTCATCTCCAAGGCCGACCTGGAAATGTGCGTCTTCGGCATCGAATGGACCACCATCGGCTTCTTCTGCGGCCTGTTCATGGTCGTCGGCGGC
>SFII01000096.1 GCA_004555335.1 Coriobacteriaceae bacterium
AGAGCTCGCCCAAGGCAACCACCGCCCCCATCTTGAAGAAACGACGTTGGATGCTTTCCCTGGTTTCAAACCCGTTCGCACACACCAGGCCCTCATTTCCTGCCTTACCCATGCATCCTCCCTTCTATATCGAACAGTTGTACGTTTTCTGTTAGATTATAGTAAGCATAGGGAAGCGGATTGAAAACACCTGTTTTTCCATAGTCCCATTAATGGGGCATACAATCCCCTCCTGATAAGGGATAATGAACGGCAACAAACCGTCGATTGAAAGCAGTGCACATGAAGTTCATCCATCTAGGCGATCTGCATCTCGGCAAGATAGTCAACGGCTTCAACATGCTCGAAGACCAACGTTTCGCGCTCGAGCAGGTAATCAGCATCGCAAAACAACATGAAATCGCGGCTTTCGTCATTGCCGGAGACATCTATGACAAAAGCACGCCTTCCGCTGAAGCGGTGACCCTGTTCGATTGGTTCCTTTCCACCGTCGCAAGCGAGGGCATCCAAGTCCTGGCGATCCCCGGAAATCATGACTCCGCCGAACGCATCGCATACGCGCAGGGCATCCTCGAAAACCAAGGCATCTGCTTCCCTCCCCTCTTCGATGGAGCGGTCCATTCCTGCACCCTGGAAGACGAACACGGACCGGTAAGATTCTGGCTCCTCCCCTTCCTAAAGCCCGCCTTGGTGCGCCCCTTCTTCCCCGAGGAAGAAATCGGACAGGACTATACCAAGGCCCTTTCCCTGGTGCTCGATTCGTGCGATATCGACCCAAACCAGAGAAACGTGCTTATCGCCCACCAATTCGTCACCGCATACGGGCAGTCCACCGAACGCGAGGATTCCGAAATATCCCTCGGCGGTTTGGACAACGTGGATGCTTCCATCTTCTCGAAGTTCGACTACGTCGCCTTGGGACACGTCCACAGACCCCAGCAAGTCGGCCGCTCAACCGTGCGCTATTCGGGCTCGCTCCTGAAATACTCCTTCTCGGAAGCGCGCTATCCCAAATCAGCCGTACTCGTCGAGCTGAAGGAAAAACCCAGCAGCGAAAACCCCGGAAACTGCGTCGAATTCCAGCAGATCCCCTACCCCGTTATGCACGATCTCCGTGAAATCAAAGGCCCCATCGAAACCCTCATCTCCCCGGAAATCACTGCGAACGGAAACATCGCGGATTACCTGCACGTCACCCTCACTGACGAACAGGCCATCCTCGATCCTATGTCGCGCTTGCGTAACGTATACCCCAACATCATGCAGCTTGACTACGAACGGGTCGGTAGCCGTGTCTCTTCCCAAACCCTCGAGGCAATCTCCAGCGCGGAAGACATCGACCCCTTCACCCTGTTCGAAGGATTCTTCAAAGACCAGATGAGCAAGCCCATGAGCGAAACGCAAGCGGAAATCGCAAGGAAGGCACTCGAAAACATCCTCGGAAAGGAAGCCTAACATGCGCCCCACCAAACTCATCATCAGCGCCTTCGGCCCCTATCCGGGCAAAACCGTCATCCCCTTGGAAGACCTGGGGAATAACGGCCTCTACTTGATCTGCGGCGACACCGGGGCGGGAAAGACGACCATTTTCGACGCCATCTGTTTTGCTTTGTACGGCGAGGCAAGCGGTAGCAAAAACGCGGGGGCAAGAGACGGACAGAGCCTGAGAAGCGACTTTGCAGACCCTAGCACTGAAACCTATGTCGATCTCGAGTTCGAATACAGAGGCCAGCAATACCGCATCAAGCGCTCCCCCAAGTACACCCGTCCGAAACAGCGCGGCACGGGAACGAAAGAACAGCCTGCAGCCGTCGAGTTCTATCGCCCCAACCAGCCCGCCATCACAAAGGAGCGAGAAGCCAGAGCCGCCATCGAAGAGCTGCTGGGAATCGACCGGAGCCAATTCGGCCAGATCGTCATGATCGCTCAGGGCGAATTCCGCAAGCTGCTCACCAGCGACACGAAAGAACGCTCCGCCATCATGCGCAAGCTGTTCGATACGAGCATCTACGAACGTTTTCAAGCAAACCTCGACGCCCAGAAAAACGCATTGGACAGGGAATATGCTTCGGTAAAAAGCAAGATCCGCAACGCAGCGGAAAACGCCCTTTTCAGCGAATCATCCGGACGACGCGAAACGCGTGATGAGCTTCTCGAAAGCAATGGATACCTGGGCGACTGGTTGGAAGAAGCCATCTCCCAACAGCTTGAAGAAGACGGCAGGGAAAAGGTTTCCCTTCAAAAGGAGAGCGATCTGCTGCAGGGAAGAAAAGAAGGACTATCCGGCAAGATCGCCCGATCGCAGGCCTTCGAAACCGCAGAACACAACCTCGAGGCAAACCGCGCCAAAAAAGCCGCTCTCGAACTTAATCTGCCCCAACTCCAAGCAGAATGCGAGAAAGCGGAAGCCTCCGAGCCTTTGATGGAGTCCTTGAAAAAGGAAGCGACCCTTATCCAAGAAAAAATCGGCTTGTTCGACAGGGCCGATCAGCTCGCCGAGGACGCAGCACAGAAGGCAAAGGATGCTGCCAAAGCAGACGCAGACCTGCAAACGCTCCAAGCCCAAATGGAGACGGCGAGGCGCATTCAAGACGAAACCGCCATGGAAATCGAAAGGCTTTCGAATGCTGCGGTAGAAGAGCAGCGATCGAAAACCGAAGTTGAAGCCTGGCTGAAGGAAAACGAGCAGGCAACAGAACGCCTCGCGCAATTCCAGCAATTGAAGGAACTGCAGGCAAAGCAGGAGCAGACGGAAGCAAACGCCCGAAAAGCATCCGAAGCACTTGCAGCTGCAGAGCAGGAAAAAGCGTCAGCGGCAACGGCGGAAAAGCTTGCAAGGCAGCGCTATCAGGATCTTGAGTCATGCGGCGAAGCGCATGCGAAGGCAATCGCTCGGGAAAAGGAAGCATCCAGGCAGTATCACGATGCCCTGAATCTTCGCGACGAACTGTCGTCCCTACAGGAAAACCTCGCGAAAACAAGGCGAGCCATGACGGCTGCGCAAACGCAGGCAGACAATGCGAACGGCAAGTGGCAAGACGCGGCAAGCAAGCTTACCGCCCTGGAATCCGCACGCCTTGCCGAACAAGCAGGCATCCTCGCCGCATCGCTTTCCACGGGCGAAGCCTGCCCCGTTTGCGGATCCACCAACCATCCCAATCCTGCACGCCTTTCAGAACAGGCGCCCTCAGAAGCGGATATCGAAAACGCTAAGGTGAATGCCGATCGCCTCCATGCCGAAGCCCAAAAGCAAGCTGCCAATGCGGCTGCGGCAGCCGGCAAGCATAAAGTCCAGCAGGAACTCCTTGACGGATTCGAACAGGAAAACGGATGCATCGAAGCGATCGAAAAGCAAATCGAACGAACCCGAAACATCCTCGATGAGTCCCAGGAAGAGGTGCGCACAACCACCGACCTGGTAAGGCAACGCGACGATGCAAAAGCAGCGCTTTCCCAGTCCGAAGAAACGAAAAGAGCAGCCGAAGCAAAAGTCGAAAAATTGCAAAAGAACCTCAACGCTGCCGAAGCTACCCGCATCCACGCTGAATCATTGGCAAATGCAAAACGCCAGGAATTGTCGGGATGCAGCGAATCCGAAGCGCAAGAACAACTTGCCAAGGCAGAAAACGGCTTGCGCAACGCCAATATCCAGCTGGAAAACGCACGTGCGGATTTGAAAACCCTCGAAAACGCAAAGAAGAAGCAGCAAGAAGCGCTCGATATCGTAAGCGCAATCGAAAAACGCATCTCGGAAATCAAGAATAAGGTCATCCTCCTTGAATCCGAAAGGGCATCTGCGCAATCCACTGCCGATGAACTGCGCAAACAGCTCCCCTACGCATCCAAGCAAGAAGCATCTGCCGCCTTGCAGCAATGCCAGGAAGAAGCACACAGGCTTGAAAGCGGGATCCAGAACGCGCGCATTAAACGTGATGCTATTCAAAACGAACTCAGGGCACTCGAACAGAACATCGCCAGCCTTGTCATCCAGTTGAAGGAGAAACCCCAGATCGACTTGGAAGCGACAGCTTTGGAAATCGACCGGCTCTCCCAGCAGATCGGCGAAACAAGGCAGCAGATCGAGGATCTGAACATCCGCATTGCAACGAACAGTATCCACAGCGAAAGGCTCGCCCAAGCACTTCGCGAAAACAAGGGCTTAGAAGAGAGGTATTCGAGCATCCTCGAACTCTCGCAAGTTGCGAGCGGCAACGTAACCGGTCAAGCAAAGATCTCTTTCGAGACATTCGTTCAAGGAATCTACTTCGACCGGATCATCCACGCCGCGAACAGGCGCCTCGCCCTGCTCACAAGCGGCAGATACGAACTGGTCCGGCGAGCGGATGCAAGCTCGAAGATCAAGAAAACCGGTCTCGATCTGGATGTATTCGACAATTACACCGGCCGCGCCCGTGCCGCATCCACCCTTTCTGGCGGCGAATCCTTCCAGGCATCGCTCTGTCTGGCGCTAGGCCTTTCCGATGTCGTTCAGGCGCATGCAGGCGGAATCCAGCTGGAAACCATGTTCATCGACGAAGGATTCGGCTCCTTGGACCAAGAAGCTCTCAACGCGGCGGTCGGCATGCTTTCCACCCTCAGCCAGGAAAACAAGCTGATCGGCATTATCAGCCACGTAGAAGAGCTCAAGGAAAACATCGAGTCGAAAATCGTCGTCACCCGCGATCGCCAAGGTTCCAGCTTGACAATGCAAGTATAAGAAACGACGACTAATCGCCAGCATCGATATCCGGTTGGGACGCAGCTTGCGTCCCAACCTTTCCCGATCCACCACCCGCACTTCATTTTCTTAAAGCGAAAAGCAGGGGCGTCGGCAACACCGATGCCCCTGCTTCTTATCCAGAGCAAAGAACGCTGATGCGACAGGCACTCACTTATTCGCCGAACAGAACCTTTTCAGCCTCGCGAGCCGCTCGCACAGCGGCACGGATGTTCTCATCGGGAGTCTGAGGCGGAAGGTCGCAGTCGCCGCTCAGGATAAACCTGCCATCATAGGCGGCATCCATGCACTCCTGGTATGCGAAGTCGTACACTTCCTGCTCGCTCGACTCCAGCATGATGCGCACACTGGGGATGTTGCCCATCAGGCTGATCTTGTCGCCGTATTCTTCCTTCACCTTCTTGGTTTGGGTATCGGAAATATGCCAAGCATAAGCACTTTCCTTCAGAACCAGGTCGAAGCGGTCGTCATATGGTCCGCACGTATGCAGCACGAAACGAATGCCCTCATTCCTCAAACGATTGAAGAAACGGATGTTGCTTTCTGAAATGCACTTCTCATATACGCGACGCGAGATGCATGCGCCGCCGAAGTTCGGCTCGGGGAACCATAGGAAATCGACTCCCGCTTCCCAAAGGCGCTTGGAAAGCCGATACTGCATATCTTCGAAATACTCGGCAACGGCTCTGAATAGTTCAGGATGCTTCACCATATTCTTGAACGCAAAACGGGC
>SFII01000011.1 GCA_004555335.1 Coriobacteriaceae bacterium
GCGGAAAGCGGTGCCGGGATGGTGCCGTTGCCGGGCAGGCCCATGCCGATGGCCTCGGTAAGGCAGTTCATGGAGTTGGCGGTGTACATGCCGGAGCAGAAGCCGCAAGACGGGCAGGCATGCTCTTCGTACTCGCGCACGCCGTCTTCGTCCAGGGTACCCGCGTAGAACGAGCCCACTGCCTCGAACATGTGGGACAGGCAGGTGCGCTCGCCATTGCGCAGGCGGCCGGCCAGCATGGGGCCGCCGGATACGAAGATGGTAGGAACATTCACGCGAGCCGCTGCCATGAGCAGGCCGGGTACGTTCTTGTCGCAGTTGGGGATCATGACCAAGCCGTCAAACTGATGCGCGACCGCCATGGCTTCGGTGGAGTCGGCGATCAGGTCGCGGGTGACCAGGGAATACTTCATGCCGATATGACCCATGGCGATGCCGTCGCATACGGCGATGGCGGGAAACTCGATGGGCGTGCCGCCGGCAGCACGTACGCCTGCCTTGACTGCCTCGGCGATCTTGTCCAGGTCCATATGGCCGGGAACGATCTCGTTGTACGAACACACCACGCCGATCAGGGGGCGCGACATCTCTTCTTCGGTCAGACCCAGGGCATACATGAGGCTGCGATTAGGCGCGCGGCCGATGCCCTTCTTGGCGTTATCCGATTTCATTGGCGGAAAACCTCCGATCAGTTTCTCTCTGTGCATAAGCGGCTCCGTCACTGCAAAGCCGCATCAAGAAAAGCAGGGGCGAAGCCCACGCGGAAGCCTGCCCCTGCACGATGACCTTTTTCAGAGCGTTCGACTAGTTGGAAGCGTTGTCCAGGTCGGTGTCGTTCTTCCACAGCATGTTCTCACGCAGCTGTGCGCCGACGATTTCCATCTGATGCTTGGCCAGATGGTCGCGCTTGGAGTTGAAGAAGGTACGGCCGTTCTTGTTCTCGGCGATCCAACGGCCTGCGAAGGTGCCGTCCTGGATGTCGGACAGGACCTCGCGCATGCGAGCCTTGGTTTCCTCGTGAGGGATGACGCGGGGGCCGGATACGTACTCGCCGAATTCCGCGGTGTCGGAAATGGAGTAGTTCATGGCACCGATGCCGCCCTTGATGACCAGGTCGATGATGAGCTTCATCTCATGGATGCACTCGAAGTATGCGTTCTCGGGCTGATAGCCTGCCTCGACCAGAACCTCGAAGCCGCAGCGCATCAGGTCGACGACGCCGCCGCACAGGACAGCCTGCTCGCCGAACAGGTCGGTTTCGGTCTCTTCGTACATGGTGGTTTCCATGATGCCCGCACGGGCGCCGCCGATACCGGCGATGTATGCCAGGGCGATGTCCCTGCAGTTGCCGGTTGCGTCCTGCTCGAATGCGACCAGGCAGGGAACGCCCTTGCCTGCCACGTACTGGGAACGGACGGTATGGCCGGGGCCCTTGGGGGCAGCCATGAACAGGTCGACGCCTTCGGGAACCTGGATCAGCTTGTAACGGACGTTGAAGCCATGAGCGAAGGCAACGGCGTTACCGGGCTCCAGGTTGGGGAGAATGCTCTCGCGGAACACGGCGGGAACGACCTCGTCGTTGATCAGGATCATGACGATGTCGGCGGCCTTGGTTGCCTCTTCGACGGTCATGACCGCAAGGCCGGCTGCTTCGGCAGCAGCGATGTTCTTGGAACCTGCACGCAGGCCGACGACAACATCGACGCCGGAGTCCTTCAGGTTCATTGCATGGGCATGGCCCTGGGAGCCATAACCGATGATGGCGACCTTCTTGCCGTCCAGGGCTGCGAGATCGCAGTCATTCTCATAGTACATTTTTGCCATAGTCGAATTCGCCTTTCTCTTTCGTGGCTTCCGTAATCGTATTCATGCCGCGCTCGATGGCAACCATGCCCGTGCGGACCAGTTCCAGGACCCCGAAGTCCTTCACCAGTTCCACGATGGCATCGGTCTTGCTTTCCTCGCCGATGATGGCGAGGGTGAGCGAGGTCTGCGAGACATCGATGATGCTCGCGCGGAAAATATTCGCAATCTGGATGACCCTGTCGCACACTTCCGGCCTGTCCGCCCTTACCTTGAGCAGCACAAGCTCGCGGCGGATGGACTTTTCGGGGCTCAGGATCTTCACCGAGTGCACGAAGATCAGCTTGCTCAGCTGATTCGAGAGCAGCTCGATATGCCTGTCATCCGCAACGACCTCGATGGTCATGCGGCTGACGGTGGGGTCGTCGGTGGTGCCTACTGCCAGGGATTCGATGTTGTAGCCCTTGCGGGAGAACATGCGCGATACCTGGGAGAGCACGCCTGATTCGTTGTCGACCAGGACGGACAGGGAATGCCGCCTTGCTTCTTCTGCCATTGGAATCGCCTCCTTAGCACAACAGGAACGACGTGATGTCGTTGCCGCCGGCAACCATGGGCCTGACCTTCTCATCGGTATCGATCGCGCAATCGATGACGTAGCCATGCCCGCATTCCAGCGCCTCATGCAGCGCTTCTTCGAATTCCGCCTGATTGGTGCAGCGGCGGCCCTTCAAACCGAAAGCCTCTGCGTACTTCACGAAATCAGGGGAACGGTCCAGGGTGGTCTGGCTATAGCGCTCGTGGTAGATAAGCGTCTGCCACTGGCGCACCATGCCCAGAACGCTGTTGTTGAAGATGATGGTGATGACGGGGATATCATACGCCTGTACCACGGCGAGCTCGTTTCCGTTCATGCGGAAGCAGCCGTCGCCGGTGATATGCACGACCGTCTTGTCGGGATTGCCCACCTTCGCGCCAATCGCCGCACCCAGGCCGAAGCCCATGGTACCGAAGCCGCCCGAGGTGATGAGCTGTCCAGGATAATCGTAATGGAAATGCTGCGCCACCCACATCTGATGCTGGCCGACATCGGTTGCCACCATGGTGTCCTGCGGGCAGATGCGCGCGATGGACTCGGTGATCTGGCTGGGAGTGAGCGCCTTGTCCGATTCGGGGTATTCGGTCTCAGTGGGATACTTGAATACCTCTTCCTTCCAGTCGGCATGGTCCATCTGCTCCAAGCGCTCGACCAGAAGCGCCAGCACCTGGCCGGCATCGCCGATCACATGATGGTCGACGATGACGTTCTTGTTGATTTCGGAACGGTCGATATCGATCTGGATGATCTTCGCCTGTGCGGCGAAAGTAGCGGGGTTGAGCGCCACACGGTCGGAGAAACGGCAACCAACGGCGATGAGCAGGTCGCAGCCGTCGACTGCATGGTTGGACGCCTGGCTGCCATGCATGCCGATCATGCCGGTGGTAAGCGGGTTCCTGCCGCGGAAACCGCCGGCACCCATGAGGGTGATGGCGACCGGGGCGTCCACCAGCTCGGCGAACTCCTTGAATTCCTTATCCGCGCGACCGCGCACGACACCGCCACCGCAGATGATCATGGGGCGCTTTGCTTCCTTGATCATCCGGACCGCAGTCTCGATGTCTTCCATCACGGGTTCTGCAGGCTTCAGATCGGACTCGTTCGCACGGCGCTCGAGCAGGCGCTTCAGGCGGCCCTGCGTATGATGCAGCTCGCGGGGCAGGGTTTCGAACTCCGCCTTCTCGGCGGTTGCATTCTTGGTGATGTCGATCATCACGGGACCGGGGCGACCGCTGCGTGCGATGGCGAAGGCCTCGCGCACCACGTCCGCCAACTCGTCGGCGGAGCGGACCATGTAGTTCCACTTCGTGATGGGCATGGTGATGCCGGTGATGTCGACTTCCTGGAAGGTGTCCTTGCCGAGCAGGTTTTCCGCCACGTTGGCCGTGATGAATACCACGGGAGAAGAATCCATATAGGCGGTTGCGATACCCGTGACCAAGTTCGCGCAACCGGGACCGGATGTTGCGAAGCACACACCGACCTTACCCGTGGATCGAGCATAGCCGTCTGCCGCGTGGGCAGCACCCTGCTCGTGGCTGGTCAGATAATGGGTGATTTCCGGATAATCGATCATCGCATCGTAGATGTTCAGGATCGTTCCACCTGGGTACCCGAAAATCGTGTCGACCTCCTGTTCGCGCAAACACTCGAAGAGAATTTGCGAGCCGGTCAAAAGCATGTTCTCAACCTCCTTTTCCTTAATCGATTCACTCGATTGCATATTATGCGCCCCGAGTTCGTCTCATTTCCCTTGCTTAACGTATTTGTAACTAATCAAGTCCCGAATACAGAATCCCGTCACCTCAGGGTAGCAGGCGACGGGATTCCGATTGCATCTCTACCAGGCGTTTCAGCTGATTTTCAGGAAGCGCTTAGCCGCGGACCTCGGCACCGGTCGCCTTGCTGACCTTGGTCACCAAACGGGCATGTGCCTTCTCGACTTCCTCGCCGGTAAGGGTACGGTCGGCCGCACGGTATTCGAGGGCATACGCCATGGACTTCTTGCCGGCACCCAGGCGCTCTTCGCTGCGATAGACATCGAACAACTGCACGCTTGCCAGCAGCTTGCCGCCGGCGGAGCCCATGCACTGCACCAGACGCCCGTTGGTCACATCCTCGTCGACCACGAATGCCACGTCCACGTTCACAGGCGGGAATTCGGGAACCTGCTCGTAATCACGGGCAAGGCGGGACGCTTTCACCAGCGCATTCACATCCAGCTCGAAAGCCACAACGGGGGCATCGGCCTCGAAGGCATCCACCGCGAGGGGATGGATTTCGCCAACCCAGCCGATAACGGCACCCGCCGCCATCATCTGGGCGGCACGTCCGGGCTGCAGGAAGGGAGCATCCTGCGCCTCGATCTTCCTGAACTGCACCTTGGGCAAGGCGAGTTCGCGTGCGACGCTTTCCAGCACGCCCTTACCATCGAAGAAGTCGAAGGGCACGGGAGACACATTCCAGCCCACAGCGCGCATGGCACCTGCGAGAACGCCTGCAATCATCTGGCGTTCCTTGGGCTGCTTGCGTCCTTCGGCGGCCGCGAACACGGCACCGGTCTCGTACAGCTGGATATTCTCCACGCCGTGGTTCTGATTATGGGCAACACTGTGCAGAAGGCCGGGGATCAGGCTCTGGCGCATAACGGACTGATCTGCATTCATGGGATTGATCAGTTCGACGGCCTCGCCGGAAACGCAGCCATCCATGCGCAGCATCTTCAGATCCTCGGGATTCGCCAGCGCATAGGTCATGGTCTCGTTCAAACCGCAGGCGCGCAGGGTATCATGCAGCTTCGCCACAACCTGCTGTGCTTCGCTGTAACGACCCACGCGGCCGCGGCCGCCAGGCAAAGTCGAAGGGATCTTCTCCATGCCGTACAGGCGCAGTACTTCCTCGTACAGGTCGATCTCGCGCTCCAGGTCGGGGCGGAAGCTGGGAACGGTAACGTCGAGCACGTCATCGCCCGCATCGGCGACGACGCAGCCCAGACGGGTCAGGATGTCCTCCGCTTCGGAACGTGCGATATCGGCGCCCATCATGGAGCAGAAGCGCTGATGGCGGAACTTCAGCTGGATGGCCTGCTCGCGCACGGGCCATTCGTCGACGGCACCCTTGCATACGGTGCCGCCCGTGAGCTGCGCGATCAGGGCAGCCGCGAAATCGGCGTTGCGCTCGATGCGGTCCGCATCCACCTTGCGCTCGTAGCGGATGGAGGATTCACTGATCAGGCCCAGGTTGCGGCTGGTGCGGCTGGTGTGGGAGGGGCTGAAGGTAGCCGCTTCCAGCAGGATGTTCACGGTCTCGTCGGTGACTTCGGTCTCCAAACCGCCCATAACGCCCGCCAAAGCGATGGCGCGCTCGGGCGTGGCGATCACGGTCATGTCGGAGATCAGCTCTCGTTCCTCCCCGTCCAAGGTGGTGAACTTCTCGCCCTGCTCTGCAGCACGAACGATGATGTTGGCACGACCCTGGTCGTCCTTATCCAGCTTGTCGTAATCGAAGGCATGCAGGGGCTGGCCCAGCAGGAACAGCACGTAGTTGGTGATGTCGACGACGTTGTTGATGGGTCGTGCGCCGGCAGCGGAAATGCGCTCCGCCAACCATTCGGGACTGGGACCCACCTTGACGTTGCGGATGACGCGTGCGGTATAACGCGGGCAGAGCTCGGGATCGGCAATCTGCACGGTGCACAGGTCGCTTGCGGGCTGATCGTCTTCCACCAACTCGACACCAGCGGTTACATCGGCAACGGGTACGCGGTACATGGCGCCGACCTCACGGGCCATACCCTCCATGGAGAGGCAGTCGGGACGGTTGGGGGTGATTTCCAGGTCGAGGATACGGTCGGAAATGCCCCAGTACCGAGCGAAGTCCATGCCCACAGGAGCATCCTCGGGCAGGATCATCAGACCGTCAACGCCGTTATCGCCCAGGCCCAATTCCTTAGAGGAGCAGTTCATGCCCATGGAAACCTGGCCGCGCAGCTTGCCCTTCTTGATCTTGAAGTCGCCAGGCAGGACAGCACCCACCATGGCAACGGGAATCTTGTCACCCTGCTGGAAATTCTGCGCGCCGCAGACGATCTTCAGGGGTTCGGGATTTCCCTGGCCATCGGTGTTGCGGTCGGCAACATCGATGAGGGTGCACCACAGGTGGTCGGAGTCGGGATGGGCTTCCTTGCTGACCACCTGGCCCACGACGACGCCGATGAAGGCAGCGCCGGATTCGTCAACGCCTTCAACGCCGGTACCGGTCAGGTCCAGCTTGTCGCAGAACGCCTGCGTATCGGAAGGAACCTCCACGTATTCACTCAGCCATTTGCAAGATACTTTCACAGTGGCACCTCCTAGAACTGGCGCAGGAAACGCATGTCGCCTTCAAGCAGCATGCGAAGGTCGGGCACGTTGTACTTCAGGCATGCGATGCGCTCGACGCCCAGGCCGAAAGCGAAGCCGGAGTAGACCTCGGGATCGATGCCGGCATAGGCGAAGACGTTGGGGTCGACCATGCCGCAGCCCAGGATCTCGATCCAGCCGGTTCCCTTGCACATACGGCAGCGTTCGCCGTTATGCAGATGGCCGGTTCCGCCGCAGACGCCGCAGCTGACATCGGCTTCGGCAGAAGGCTCGGTAAACGGGAAGAAATGAGGACGGAAGCGGGTCTTGCGATCAGGTCCGAAGATAGCCTTGCATACGTAATCGAGGGTGCCCTTCAAGTCGCCGAAGGTGATTCCCTTGTCGACAACCAGGCCCTCGATCTGGTTGAACTGGGGCAGGTGGCTGGGGTCGGCCACGTCGCGGCGGTACACCTTGCCGGGGGCGATCATGTAGATGGGCGGCTCCTGGCGCTCCATCACGTGGGCCTGCACGCCGGAGGTCTGGGTGCGCAGGAGCACGTCGGATTCGCCGCGCACTGCAGCCACGTCGCCGGAACGGTCGACCACGTAGAAGGTGTCCTGCATGCCGCGCGCGGGATGGTCTGCCGGGGTGTTGAGCGCTTCGAAGTTATAGTAGTCGGTTTCCACTTCCGTGCCGGTTTCGATCACATAGCCCAAGCCGATGAAGATCTGGGAGATCTCGTCGGTGATGCGGCTGATCAGATGGCGGGTGCCCATCTGCTGGCTGCGGCCAGGAAGGGTGATATCCACCGCGCCCGCCTCCATGCGGGCTTCCAGCTCGGCGCGGCCCAGCTGGGACTTCTTTTCCTCAAGCGCCGCCTCGACCACATTGCGTACCGTGTTCACGGCCTTACCCACTTCGGCACGCTCTTCTTTAGGCACCTGGCCCATGGAGCGCAGGTAGCCGGTCAGCGTACCGGACTTGCCCGTTACGGCAACGCGCACCTGCTCGAGCGCTGCGGTATCCTGCGCAGCCTCGATGGCGGCGAGTGTTTCCGCCTGCAGGGCGTTCAGTTCATCAACGATTGCCATCTGCCTTCCTTTCTAGAATGAAAAAGCCCCTTCCCGTCCTTTGATCCAAGGACGAGAAGGGGCTCTCGCGGTACCACCCTGGTTGACGGACCCGGTGTTCAGCAGATCCGCCCGCTTGTTCGCCCGATAACGGGGGCAACCGATGGGGCCTACTCGCGCGGGGCCTATTCGATAGGCGGCACCGCCTTTAAGCGCCACAGCTGGTAAAGTGAATCGCCGCGCATGCCGCCCGAGCCCTTCCAGCCTATGGAGCCCTTCTCTGGTTGCCGCACGTTACCGCAGCGCTGTCTTCGTCATAGCTTTTGAATATTGGATTGTGCAACTGTGCAGTATATCAAAGAAGGGAATCGCCGCAAAACGGCGATTCCCTTTCGTATCGATTCTTCAGGGAAACGGATAGGCAGCCCAACAAGATACCTGCAGCCTAGTCGTCGATACCATCGGCCTGGCGGATCTGCTTGCGCTTGATCTTGCCTCCGACCGTCTTGGGCAACTCGTCGACGAACTCCACGATACGCGGATATTTGTAGGGCGCCGTGGCCTTCTTCACGTGGTTCTGCAGTTCCTTGACCAGGTCGTCGGAAGGCTCGTATCCACGGGCCAGCACGATAGTCGCCTTCACCACCTTGCCGCGGATGGGGTCGGCGGCGGCGGTGACCGCGCATTCCACGACAGCGGGATGCTCTACCAGGGCGCTTTCCACCTCGAAGGGCCCGATGCGATAGCCGGAGCACTTGATGACGTCGTCGTTACGTCCCACGAAGAAATAGTAGCCATCGGAGTCGCGCCAAGCGATGTCGTGCAGGTTGTAGTATTCTCCACCGACGGCTTCATTGGTGCGATCGGGATCGTGATAGTAGCCCACGAACAGGCCCGGAGGATACGCCTCCTTCAGGCCGGTCACGCAGATCGCGGCTTCTTCGCCGTCTTCCACTTCGTTGCCCTCATCATCGAGCAGCTTGATATTCAGCAACGGGGAAGGCTTGCCCATGGAACCGGGCCGCGGCTCGATCCAGGGGAAGGTCGCCAGCAGGACGGGGCCCTCGGTCTGGCCGAAACCCTCGCGGATCTTCTTCCCGGTCAAGCGCTCCCACTGGATGGTGACTTCTGCATTCAGAGGTTCTCCGGCAGTTGCGAAGTTCTGCACGCTCGAAAGATCGTAGGATGCGACGTCTTCCTGCAGCATGAAGCGGTACATGGTGGGAGGGGCGCAGAAGGTGGTGAGCTTGTAATCCTGGATCTTCTGCAGCAACTTAGTGGGAACGAACTTATCCATGTCGTAGCAGAAGATGGTGGCGCCCGCGATCCACTGGCCGTAGATCTTGCCCCAGCCGAACTTGGCCCAACCGGAATCGGTGACGGACATGTGCAGCTTGTCTTCCTGGACCTGCTGCCAATACTTGGCAGTCAGGATATGGCCCAGGGGATGGGCGAAGTTGTGGCAGACCGCCTTAGCCATGCCCGTAGTGCCGGATGTGAAGTAGATCAGCATGGTGTCCTTGCTGGTCACACCCGCATCCCCCGTGGGGCGTTCGAAGGTTTCGGGCTGGCCTTCGAGCATTCCGCCGAAGGAAAGCCAGCCGTCCCGCTCTCCTGCAACGACGATCTTGGCCTCGACGGAAGGGCATTCGGGCAGGGCCTGCTCGACTTGGGTGCACACGGATTCGGCGTGCACGCAAACCAGCATCTTCACGTTCGCGCTGTTGACGCGATAGGCAATATCCTTCTTCGTCAGTTGCAGGGTCGCAGGGATGATGATGGCGCCGATTTTGCACAACGCAGCCGCCAAAACCCAGTATTCCCAACGACGGCGGAGAATCGCCATCACCACGTCGCCCTTCTCGATGCCGCGCGCAACGAGCGCATTGGCAGCCTGATTGGATAGACGCGAGATGTCGGTGAATGTGAAGATGCGCTCTTCATCGTGGTCGTTGCACCACACGAGGGCGCGTTTCTCGGGCTCGACGGCAGCCCATTCGTCGACGACATCGAAACCGAAATTGAAGGCTTCGGGGACCTCGATCTTGAAATTATCGCGAAAGTCCTCGTAAGAATCGAAGTCGATGCGGGGACAGTATTTCTTGAGGATGTGGTCCATTGGATCCGTCCTAACGTGCTATCGGAAGATTACATGCCACTGAGAACGTGCCCGCAGATTATTCGGCAATGACGGTGACGAACTTGGCGGTTTCGCTGCCACCGCAACGCTGGCCGTGGGGAATCTCGGGATTGAAATAGATGGAATCGCCCACTTCCAGAACGAATTCTTCTTTACCCCAGGTCACGATGACGGTACCTTCGACAACCAGATTGAATTCCTGGCCGGAATGGGTAACCAAGCCGGCAGGGGTATCGGTAGGCTGGAGGACGACCAAAAGCGGCTGCATGATCTTATTGGTATAGCGCCATGCAAGGTCCTCGAAATAATATTCGGGATTTCGGGCGATCTCGCGGCCGCAACCGTTACGGACAACCTGATAGGTATTCAGCTTCGCCGAAGTACCGGTCAGGATCTCGGTGAATTCGACGCCGAATTTATGCGCCAGGTGATAGATGGCGGAAATGGGCACATCCGCACCGGTGCTTTCCCAGTTATTGTATACATCGACGGAAACGCCCAGTTCTTCGGCCATTTCGTCGACGGAAACGTCGCATGCTTCGCGAAGGCCGCGAATGCGCTCGCCGATCTCGTACATCAGGTCTTCCATGCCATGCCTTCCCTCGATTGCCACTGATGCGACGGCAACGATATCGCACCAAGAAAAGTAGGTTGCCGATATGCGAGGACACCGCATCAGGTGCCGTGAACATATTGGGGGGATCGCCATCCAGAGGATTGGGGAACTCCCCCTAAAAAAGAATCGGCGCTGCGCGCTGATAACCCCAGAATATGATACAGAATAACAGGCGAAAGCCACCTGAAATCGGGAAAAGGCCCAGGGGCACCCTACGGCAAGCAAGCGCCGAACGGCAGGAAGGAGCATCGACCCGAATGCAGGACAAGCAAAATCCCGCAATCATCATCACAACCCGCGTACCGGTCGATGCCTCCTGCAAGACAAGGCTTTCCCCGTTGCTCGACGCCCGCGAGCGATGCCTTCTCCAACGGGCCATGATCGAAGACGAACTGGAAGCCATCCGCCAAACGGGCCTGCCCTGCCTTGCCTTCGTCACGCCGATAGAGGCAGCGGGGCACATGGAGGGATTGACGGGACCCGAAGTCACTCTGCTCCCCCAAACGGGAAACGGCTTGGGACAGATGATGCGCAATGCCTTCTCCCACGCCTTCGAGGCAGGGTACGCACCCTGCATTCTGGTAGGTTCCGATATCCCCCAGCTCAAAGCCAAGGACTTCCTCGAGGCTCTCGAAGCGCTCCGTGAAAACGATGCGGTATTAGGGCCCACGGAAGACGGCGGCTACTGCCTGATCGGCATGAACGGGCTTGTCGAGGCGGCCTTCGACGTGCAGGCCTACGGCACCCGATCGGTGCTCGAAGAAACCGTACGGGCGCTAAAAGCCGGGGGATGCAGGGTGGCGCTCACACGAACCCACCGCGACGTGGATACCCCCGAAGACCTGAAGGCGCTTGCGCGCAGGGAAGATGCGTCGCACTTGAAGTCATCCCGACTCGCAAGGAAACTGCTCGAAGGGAAACCGGAGCCCACTATCTCCATCGTCATCCCCGCATACAACGAGGAACCCACCTTGGGAACGCTGCTTCCCCAGCTTGAGCCGCTGCGGGACCGCTGCCAGATCATCTTCGTCGATGGCGGAAGCAAAGACGCAAGCCGCCGCATCATCGAAGACGCGGGCTATCCCTGCCTTTCGGGACGCGGGCGCGGCAACCAGCTGAACGCGGGCGCCCGCAAGGCGACGGGAGACGCGCTGTTCTTCCTCCATTGCGATTCGATACTGCCCCCGGACCCCTTGGGACAAATCCGCGAAGTGCTCGGAAGCGAGCGCGCCGGCTTTTTCGGGGTGAGGTTCGACAGCGAGGACTGGGTGATGGGCGTCTGCGGGCGCCAGTCGAACCGCCGGGCGAAGTACCGCCAGATCCCCTTCGGCGACCAGGGCATATTCATCTTCAGGGACCTGTTCTGGGAACTCGGGGGCTTTCCGGAGATCCCCTTGATGGAGGATTACCAGTTCAGCATGGGCGTAAGGGAGCGCGGCATCCGTTTCGGGCAGACCCGCGATCCCATCATCACATCCGCCCGCCGCTACGGGAAGGGCTTCTTCCACCAGCTGAAAGTGATGTACCAGATGCACGAACTGCGCTTCAGGTACCGTCACGGATGCAGCCCCGAAAAGCTTAAGGAACGCTACAAGAAGGTGAAGTAAGGGCCTCGCTGCGCCTTCGGATCGCCTGCACCGCCACCTGGAGATGCAAAAGGGCCGACGCCCATCGCATCGGCCCTTGATCGCACCCGAAAGTCCACCCGGCTTGCATCCACCCCTACGACGAGCGGGCCGGCAGGCCCTATACCCTCGGCTTTTCGGGGTCGCTTCGCTTATCGAACTTGCGCTTGGCCCTGTTCAGGATGGCATGGGCGGCATCGGGTTCTTCATCCACGCCCAGCAGCGCGGGCAGCACATGGCGCACGCCGCCATAGCCCAAGCGCTTGAATTGCCCCGCGCACGAAGCGCAATACACGTACAGCGGCCCGTCACCCGCTGCGGCGGCAACGCCGCGACCGCACTTCGCAGCCAGCTCGGGTCCCTTGGCAAAGATATCGGGACGAAGCCCGCAGCAGCCCTTCGCCAGGGTTCCCACGCCTTCCAAATCGAAGCTTCCCCTGATCTGCCCTTCCAGCAGGCGCTCCTTCCTGTCGGGGCAGGGGACGAACATCACTCCCCCATCCAGGGCACCATCCTGTGCCACGCCCAGCTCGACAAGCAGCTGGTAGGTGGAGATCACCTCCACATCCAAATGCTCGCGCAGGTAGTAATAGCAGTTGGGGCACATACAGGCGATGCGCTTGCATCCGCAGCGCGCGAGCCGCTTGGCAATGGAATCGAGCACGCGCCTTGCATCCGCACCGCCCTTGTAGGGCTTCAAGGACACGCCGCAGCAGTCATAGGCGATACCGATCCCATTCCGGCTGCAGATATCGGCGAGCCTGTCCATCGCCTGCGGGAATTGCGAGGGGAAGGCGCAACCGGGAAAGAGCACCGTTTCGCAGCGCGTCTTCGGATAGCGCTTGAAGGGATAATGGGCCTTCTCCAGCCTGTCCAGGGAAAATCCGCCGCTCATTTCTCGACACCCGCCTTCCTTTTCAGAACGAACGCAACACCCATGGTCGCAACCAACAAAACCGCCGCAACGGCAAAGCAGACAACGCGTTGCCCGGGGCTGACGATGCCTGCCGATGCAACGGTATAGGCCGCAGTGCCGGGAAGGATGAACAGCGCCGAGAACAAGGAGTAGCGGAAAAAGCTCATATCGGTGATCCCGTACGCGAAGTTCTGCAGGTTGAAGGGGAAGATGGGCACCAGCCTGGTAATCGCCAACAGGTATACGTCGCTTTTGCCGATCGACTCGAACAAGAGCTTGTTGAGCGCCTTGCTCTTCTGCAGCTTGGGCTTGATGGCATCCTGCAGGAAGTAACGCCCCACCAAGAAGGAAAGCGAGCAGCCCAGGCTCATGGAAAGCCAGCAGAGCAAGGTTCCCATCACCGGGCCGAAGACCAGCCCCGCGAAGATCGCGAAGGCGACGCCCGGCAAGGCGAGCACCACGCACCCCACGAAGGAGATGACCACATAGAGCACCGCTGCCAGGACCGGTCGCTCGCCGACCAAAGATGCCAACCAATCCATCAGGCTGCCGTCGGTGATCATCTGGGACCAGCCGAAGAAGTGGTTCAGGACCACCAGGACCGCCACCGCTGCGATGAAGATCCAGAGTTTCGCATTGCGCATGTGCAACAATCCTTCCGCGTGCACCCCGGCGCATCCTTACCGAAACCGCCAGGGCACCCGCCATGAAAGAAGCGAGCAAGCCTGGGCCTGCCCGCTTCGCCGATAATCGTTTTCCCGGATTAGTTCGCCGCGTCGGTCATGGTTTCGATGCGGGTGGAATCATCCTGGGCTTCCTCCATCATGTCGCTATGGCGGGACTTGAAGATGGTGCGGATCATCACGATCAACGCGAATACCGCGAACAGGATGAGCAAGCCGGTCACGAAGGTCTTCGCGCTACCGGTAAGCATACCGCCCACATAGGAGTACACGATGGTCGCGGGCAGCTGGCCGATACCGGTTGCCACGAAGAAGTCCAGGAAGCTCATGCCGGTCAGGCCCGCCGCATAGGAAACATAGTCGAAGGACATGAAGGGAAGCAGGCGGCAGATGATGATCGCATGCTTGCCGTAACGCTCGAAGAACTTGTCGACGCTCTTCAGCGCGGTGTTGGACACGAAGTACGCAACCGCATCGCGACCGAGGAAACGTGCGATGAAGAAGCAGATCGCAGCACCTGCCATGGCCGAAGACCAGGACAGGATAGCGCCCTGCCACCAGCCGAAGATGCCTGCATTGGAGAAGGTGATCAGGAAGGCGGGGATGGGGGCTGCCAGGGACTGCAGGATCATGAGCAGGAAGGACACCACTGCAGCATAGGGGCCGTAGGACCTGATGAGCTCCTTCACGTAGTCGATGTTGCCAGAACCCAGCCTGGACATGATGTAGCCCATTTCATTGCGGCATTCGGGAATGCAGCACAGGATCACGATCAGGGCGCACACGACCAGGATGGTAATGGTGCGGGAAAGCCTGGCGGTACGCTGCATCTTCGCCTTGTCGGGATCGGGATCGTATTCGAAGTGCTTGGGATGCTTCACTTCGTAGGCCAGGATGATTCCGAAGCCCACCACGATCAGGCCCGTGACCAGGATACGGAGGAAAGACAAGGAAAGATGGGGCATGAACAGGCCCTGGCGCATGAAGGATGCGACGGAGGTCATGATTCCCACCCACGTGGGGCCGCGGAACATCAAGCCGCACATGACGAAGGCGAGCACGCCGTACGCCGTGGTCTTGGCACCGGCATTCTCCCACTTCATCTTCTTGCCGAACAGGATGAGCAGGACGCTCAACGCGATGAAGCAGCCGTAGAAGACCAGGCCCACGTTGAAGTACAGCTTCCAGAAGCCGTAGCAGAACATGGTGACGGTCAACGACCATAAGAAGGCGTTGAACACCCAAGAGAAGTATTTCACTCGGTTCTCCTTTACGTGTCGATTCGCACGCAGACCCCCTTGCGGGGGCCTGCGCAATGTGAGGGGATTGATTCACGCCGCCGGGGAGGCAGCGGCAAATCCGTCTTATTCGGCAGGACGGAAGGTCACGATGACGCGGGTGCCGTCGGAAGGCAGCACGTCGCCATTGCCATAGAACAGATCGGGCTTGTTGTTGGTGGTGCCGGTTACCCAAGTGGCGTCAGAGGTGATGCCGGTAGCGCAGCTGTCCAGGCAGACGACGCAACCGGTGTTGTTCTGCTTGGCGCTTTCCAGGTTGCCGCCGAAGCGGTAATCGGAAACGTAGTCGCCCTCGGTGCACTTAACGATGTCCTGGAAGGGGATTTCTTCCTGGCCTTCCCACTTGACGGTGATGTTCAGCTTGTCGCCCTCGACAGCCTTGCCCTCGCCTTCGGGTGCCTTCATGTCTTCGGCAACCAGGTTGTCGCCAGGGGTGAAGCCGGCATCGAGCATTGCCTGATAGAATTCCTTTTCATCGCCCAGGCCGCGCAGGATGGACTTCTCGCCGTTGGAGCCGTCCTTGAAGACGACGCCATGACGGGTGCTTTCGGTGAAGAAGACCTCGTTCACCTCTGCCAGGTAGCGGACTTCGCCGTCAGTGACGGTGATGGGGTTTTCGGGGGTGGGATCCTCGATGCCTTCGGTTGCCTCGGCTGCAGCGGTTTCCTTCGCGGTGTCGTCGGTGGCGGTTTCCTCTGCTGCATTGGAAGAGCAGCCTGCCATCAGGAACAGCGCCATGGAAGCAGCGCATGCGCAAAGCAGTGCAGCGAACTTTTTACGGGACATGTTCTTACTCCTTCGTGTTATTTCGATTCCTTCTCCTCGCGGCAAACCCCGCCCTCACAAACGTGCCGCCGCGCAAAAGATGCGGTCTTGGCCAAGGTGGGCGCAATTAGAAATACCAATAGTGATTACTATAACTGATTATTAATTTATCACGCTCATCTTAAGCCCTGGAGATTAAACACCTTGACGAATCCGATGTCAATCGTTACTTTTTTGGCCATTATCACCGTCAATAGCCATTATGAAATCTGAAATACCTATTGGAACAGGGTGAATAGCGAATGATACCCAAGTCCCGAAAAGGTATCCTCCCCCACCTGCATTCCTCTTTCGCCACATTCTCGATATGCGCTTTTCTTTACTTATCGCGATATTTATCATTCGCATCGCGTTCGGTTTTCCATCTAATGGAAATCGGTGAACGTCATTTTCTCCAACAGGGCACCGCCGCAGCTGGAACCGCATCCCGCAGCACAGGCATAGCAGATAGGGTTCGTGCGAATGGTCCTTTTCCCGATAGGCGCATGGGCGATATCGAAGATGGTGAGCGGACCGCCCCCCTCTTCGTTCAGGATGGGCAGGCCCAGCACATGGTTGCATTCGCAATCGTAAAGCGTTCCATCCCAATCGACATCCACCTGCGTGCGGCACATCATGTGGGCCACCACGGCTGCGTTGTAGTTTTCTGCAAGCAGGTTCAGGTAATGGTCCATCTTCCCCGCGCGGTCCAGCTTGTGCGCGAACCTTCCCAGCGTGTAGTTGTTGAAGGCATACAGGCCGTTGAATTCCACACCCTGGCCTTCCTTCAGACGCACGGCATAGAAATCACGCAGCTCCTTCTGATCCGGGGGCAGGAAGGGGCCGTCGACGTTGTAGGCTAAATCGATCTGCAATTGCGGATCGCGCCCGTATCCCAAGGCATTCAGCTCGCGAAGCTGCCCGATGATCGCCTTGAACGCGCCATCCCCGCGCTGCCCGTCGCAGCCGGTCTCGTCGTGGTACGGCAAGCTGCAGACCAGCTTCACTTTATTGCGGGCGTACACTTCCCTAAAATGCGCATATTCGGGCTTCTCCAGAACCACCAGATTGCTGCGCACGATCACTTCCCCGGCAATGGACGAAGCCCTATCCAAGAACCACTCCAGATGCGGGTTCATTTCCGGCGAGCCCCCGGTGATATCCATCACCTGGTAGCCTCCCAGCACGAAGGCGTCGAGCACCGCTTCCATGGTTTCCCTTTCCATCTGCTCGGTGCGCTTGGGCCCGCACTCCAAGAAGCAATGGCTGCATGCCAGGTTGCAGGCATAGCCCACGTTGACCTGCATGGTTTCCATGGCCGCGCTCGCAAGCAGCTCCTTGTCGTGGACGCGCTCGCAGAAGGGGACAATCCCCAGATCCGCATGCCTGCGCTCCAGTTCGGGCAGGTCGACCTTGCATTTGCCCCGCGCAAGCTCGAGCGCATGCTGCGCCTGCTCGAATCTGTACGGCCCCAGATGATCCCCCTTCGGGGTGATTCGGAAATGAGGTGCATAGCGGCTTTCGGAAAGCACGGTTGCCATATTGCCGCTCACTGCCACAGGGCGGCCCTTGATCAAACGGACCTCCGAAGACAGGTCGAAATACCGCTTGTTCTCGGGGAGGGTCCCCAGATACGTGGCGGTCTGCCCGTAGTATTCTTCCCGATCTTCCAGGTTCGCGGACTTCACCGCACGGATGGTCCTGCTCGTGAAGCCGATACAGCCCAGCTTGGTCGCGATGCGGAAATCGCCGATATGCAGTTCCTCGCAAGATACCTCATAGAAGGCCCTGACACCGCAATCGGCGAGCATGCGCCTGAAGTCCTCGATGTAGAGAGCCCCGGACAGGCATTCGCCACGGAGCACCGGATCGTCATAGAAGCCCTCGGGCACCCTGCGATCGGAAAAGACGTCGGAAAAGTACAGCTCACCGCCCGGCTTGAGCACGCGGAAGACCTCCTCGAACAGCTGCCGCTTGAATGGGGAAAGGTTCACGACGCAGTTGGAGATGACCAGGTCCACGCTTTCGCTGGGAACGGCCTCCATATCCTCGATGAAGCCCTCGATGAAGGTGACGTTCGACTCGGCATAGCCGAAGCGCTCCCGATGCGCTTCCTCGAAACCCTTCGCAAAGTCCAGCTGCGAAGGGGTCATGTCGATGCCGATGACATGCCCATGCTCGCCGACCAACTGGCTTGCTATATACACATCGCGGCCGGTCCCGCAACCCAAGTCGAGCACCGTGGCACCTTCGAGCCCCATGGGGATGGGCGACCCGCACCCGTAGAAGCGCGCAATCACCTGGGGGTCGACATTCTTCAGGGCATCGATCACATACTTGGGGGGCGCCGATGCCGAACAGCAGGTCGCATCGGTGCTCAAATCGTCGCTTCCCTTCAGAAGCTCGCCGTAATAACGGCGGATCTGCTCCCTCACGCTGTCGTTGCTCGCCATGCGGGTCCCCCTCATCTTCACTACACTAAAAAGCGCGGCGAAACCGCCGCGCCGGATACGTTTCCTGCTCCCCTAGCGGCCTTCGTCCGTCATTCCGAAGCACTCGGTGAAGAAGACCTGGCAATCCAGGCCATGCTGATCGCATATTTCGTCGAGCGCGTCATCCATCAGCCGGGCCAAAGGACGCGACTCGCACACCGCACGGGCGTTGATGATCATGCTCATCCTGTCGTGGGAGCCTTCGAAGGCGGCAGCCTGCTCGATGTCGTAGTCAACGCCGATAAGCGAGCATTTATTGAAGTCCCCTTCGCCCGCCGTGGCGAAGGTCTTCAGATGCGGGACATTGCGCTTGCGTTCTATAAGTCCCATGCGGACTCCCTCGATCAGATCCTCCACCACCGCATTGCAATCGATTGCGGAACCATCGAGAGTCTTCATGAACATGCGCCTGTTGTACCAGGTGAGTTTCCCCTCCGCTTCGAAGAACTTCTCGTCGTAGCGGACCGAGAAATTCTTGAGGGCGCTTTCATGGGAGACGATAAAGCCCGCCAATTCGGCAATGCCGGTCTTTTCCAGGGCGGAGATGACCATCACGGGCACATCCGGGCATGCCTCCTTGAGGAAGGAGACGTAGTGCTCGATATCCTCCCCGGTAAGCAGATCCGCCTTATTCAGCACGATCAGGTCGGCTTCTTCCAGCTGCAGTTTCAGCAGATACACCAGCTCTTCGGGAAGATGGATGTCCGCCTTCTCGGGCATGATCATGCGCAAGCGCTCGGGATCGACGATCACCGTGAAGGGCGCAAGCGTGATTTCCCCGGCGCACTCGTCGGCAAGGCGATGGTACACATGATCGAGCGCTCCCACGCCGCAACCGGGAATATCGGACATGACGAAGAAGGCGCCTTCCCGATCGCGCAGGCGGCGGACCTTGTCGATCACGTTGTCCATCTGATAGCAGATGCAGCCCGATGCGATTTCCTCGATGGTACAGCCCTTCGTCTGGGTGAGCTTGGTATCCACCAGGTTCGCACCCAGGTCGTTCGCAATCAGGGCGACCTTCCCATATGCGCGATCCATGTACTCCGCCAAGGCGATCATCGTAGTGGTCTTGCCCGCCCCCAGAAACCCGCTCACAACCATGAAGCGGACGCAGTCGGACCCATCGCGCGGGATGGGCCGTCCGCCCTGCAGGGATGCCTCGGGGGAAATGCGGATGTTTTCGCTCATCGTGCTCCTACTCGCTTCGCTCGGAATCTGGTGCATGCTCGGGAAACGCACGTAAGATGCGCAATGCCAGCCGAAACCCCGGGCGGATCTTCTGCCTCCGGGCATCCGCGCATTCTGCCGATACGGATAAGAATCGCAAGATGCGCAGAAGGCGCCATTCCTGAGCGCGATGGATTATAACCGAGCACAGGCGTAGCATCGGCGTCTGGCAAGCCCCAGCGACCAACATTCGCGGATAAGCGCGCTTTTCTGCGTCTGACCTGGGCTTATGTATTATCTTTCATAATCCGTATCGGTTTTTCCGATAGTAATGGAACAGTCTTCCGCACCCCAGAACGCAGATTCGCCCGGCGCATACGCACCGGGCGATAACAGTCGGATTATCGGATACCCGTCTAGAAGGAGCGGTAGAAACAGGTGGTATTGCCGGTGTGGCAGGCGGGACCCGCGGGCTTGACCAGCGCCAGAAGCGTGTCGGCGTCGCAGTCGTAGCGCAGTTCCACCAGCTGCTGCACATTACCGCTTTCTTCTCCCTTGTGCCACAGCTTCTGCCTGCTGCGCGTCCAGAACCAGGTGGTGCGCTGTTCCAGGGTGAGCGCCAGGGATTCGGCATTCATCCAGGCCATCATGAGCACGTCTTTGGTGTCCGCATCCTGCACGATGCAGGGAACAAGGCCCTGCTCATTGAACCTTACCTGGTCGGGGGTCAGCTGCTCGCGTTCGAAATCGTTCATCTTTCCATCCTTCGGGAATATGCATCGAGAGCACGTCCGGTGCCCCTGATGGCGACAGGCGCCCCGCACGCTGCGGGGCGCCTTGGTTGACTGGGATACGCAGGATGCACCGCGCACGGAGCGCACGGCACGTCGTGCCGGCAGGCGTTCCTACAGGCGGACGGGAATGCCCTGGCTTGCCATGTACTCCTTCACCTGGCGGACGGTGAACTCGCCGAAGTGGAATACGCTCGCAGCCAGGACCGCGTCGGCCTCGCCGTCGATGACGCCTTCGGCGAAGTGCTCCAGCTTGCCCACGCCGCCGCTCGCGATGACGGGAATGTCGACCGCACGGGAAACGGCACGCGTCAGGGCCACGTCGAAGCCGTCCTTGCTGCCGTCGCAGTCCATGCTGGTAAGCAGGATCTCGCCCGCACCTCGCTTGGCCGCCTCGATTGCCCACTGGACGGCGTCGATGCCGGTGTTCTTGCGTCCGCCGTGCACGTAGACTTCCCAACGGCCGGTGTTGCCGGGAACGCGCTTGGCGTCGATGGCGCACAGGATGGCCTGGGTTCCGAATGCCGCAGCCGCCTCGGTGATGAGCGAGGGATTGTCCACGGCAGCGGAATTGATGGACACCTTGTCCGCACCCGCGGCGATCATGGTGCGGATATCGGCCACGGTGCGGAAGCCGCCGCCCACGCAGTAGGGCAGGTGCAGCTCCTCGCTTGCACGGCTGGCCATGTCGATGGTGGTTGCACGGCCTTCGTGGGTGGCGGTGATATCCAGGAAGATCACTTCGTCGGCACGCTGTTCGTCATAGCGCTTCGCCAATTCGATGGGATCGCCCGCATCGCGCAGGTTCACGAAGTTGACGCCCTTGACCACGCGGCCGTCCTTCACATCCATGCAGGGGATGACTCGTTTTGCTAGCATCTCTTCTCCAAACCGGGTTACGCAGGGCTACAGTCCGCAGGGATTCGCCTGGGCAACGGCGGCAAGATGCGCAACGGTTGCCTTATGGCAGAAATCCAGTGCTTCGGGAATATCGAGGGTATGCTCGTACACGGCACGGCCGGTGATAACGCCCTCGATAGAACCCGCGACCGCACCCAGGCGGCGAAGGTCGTCCATGTTGGTCACGCCGCCGCTTGCGATGACGGGATTGCGGAAGACCTGCGCCATGCGCACGTAGGCCTGCTCGTCGATGCCGGTCTGCATGCCATCGCGGGAGATATCGG
>SFII01000012.1 GCA_004555335.1 Coriobacteriaceae bacterium
CGGTTGGATGATGGTGAATACCGGCAATAAGAGCGAGGCCATGATGGGCTATTCCACCCTGTACGGCGACACGGCAGGTGCCTTCGCCCCTATCGGCGGCCTGTACAAGACAACCGTGTACGAAGTCGCCCGCGCCCGCAATGCGCAGGCGGAAGCCCAGGGCATGATCCCGCCCATCCCCGAGCATATCTTCACCAAGCCCCCCAGCGCCGAGCTCGCCCCCGACCAGGAAGACGAAAAGAGCCTGGGAATCGACTACGCGTCCCTGGACCGCATCCTGATCGGCCATTTCGAGCGCGGCATCGATGCCGCATCCCTGGCGAGCGAGGATTGCCCGCTCGAGGAAGTGGAGCGGGTGCTCGCCCGTGCGCACTCCTATGCCTTCAAGCGCGCGATGGAGCCCCCGTACCCTGCGGCATCCTTCTACGGGGAATAGGCCTTCCGGCGGCTTTTAGGGGGTTGCGACCAGCGTTCCGTTGCGCTTCGTCGCCGCACGCCTAAGGAGGCAGGGTCTGGCCGCGTGCCGGGCGCTTCGGCGCCCATAACGGCAAATATGGATTTTCGGGAAGCGGGTTTCTCGGGCCCGCTTCCTTGTTTCTGCCCCGATGCGCGCGGCGGCGCATCCGCTTCCCACAGCCTGCAGGCGTGCCTTCGGGCCTTGGTAACGTCCCGATGACGGCTCGGTGAAATTAGGGAAGCAGACCCCCGAAATCTTCGAAATTGCTTGTTTATGGCAGGGTCAGTGATATGATAGGACCCGTTGTTTAGCACTCCAAATTACTGAGTGCTAGCACTCTCACTTAGGTTTTATTAGGCAGCATGCTTGCAGCTGCATGAAAAAGAAAGGGTATGCTATGAATCTGAAACCGTTGGGCGATCGCGTCATCATCAAGCAGGACGATGCAGAGCAGACCACCGCTTCCGGCCTGTACATTGCTCAGGAAACCAAGGAAAAGCCCTCCAGCGGCGTTGTCCTGGCAGTAGGCGAAGGCAAGGTATCCGACGCTGGCGAGCGTCTCCCCATGCCCGTTGCAGTTGGCGATCGCGTTGTTTACGGTAAGTTCGCTGGCCAGGAAATCGAAAACGAAGGCGAGAAGGTCGTTATCCTGCGCGCTGACGACATCATCGCAATCCAGGCTTAGTCACCGCTCATCACGTCTAATATCATTCGAAAGGATTAGATAAGCATGGTCGCAAAGAATATCAAGTTCGACACCGACGCACGCAGCGCACTGGCTGAGGGCGTCCACAAGCTGTCCAACGCAGTAAAGGTCACCCTTGGCCCCAAGGGTCGCTATGTTGCAATCGAAAAGCAGTATGGCGCACCCCTGGTCACCAACGACGGTGTTACCGTAGCTAAGGAAATCGAACTGGAGGACAAGGTCGAGAACATGGGCGCACAGCTCATCCGCGAGGCCGCTGTCCGCACCAACGACGAAGCCGGTGACGGCACCACCACCGCAACCCTGCTGGCTGACGCAATCGTCACCGAGGGCATGCGCAACATCGCCGCAGGTTCCGACGCTCTGGGCATCCGCCGCGGCGTTCAGAAGGCAGTCGACGCTGTCGTGAAGACCATCCGCGAGAACGCTGTCGAGGTTTCCACCACCGAGCAGATCGCTAACGTCGGCACCATTTCCGCTGGCGACCCCGTAATCGGCAACTGCATCGCAGAGGCCATGGACCTGGTAGGCCGCGACGGTGCTATCTCCGTCGAGGAATCCCAGACCTTCGGCATCGACCTGGCCCACGTAGAGGGCATGCAGTACACCCGCGGCTACATCAGCCCCTACATGGCAACCGACATGGAGAAGATGGAAGCCGTTCTGGAAGATCCCTTCATCCTGCTGACCGACCAGAAGATCTCCTCCATCCAGGAAATGGTCGGCCTGCTCGAGCAGGTCATGAAGACCGGTCGTCCCCTGTTCATCGTCGCTGAAGACGTTGACGGCGAGGCTCTGGCAACCATCCTGCTGAACAAGCTGCGCGGCACCTTCAATTGCGTCGCCATCAAGGCTCCCGGCTTCGGCGACCGCCGCAAGCGCATCCTGGAAGACATCGCTGCAGTTACCGGCGCACAGGTTCTGGACAAGGACTTCGGCCTGACCCCCGCAGACGCAACCCTGGAGATGCTGGGTACCGCGAAGACCATCAAGGTCACCAAGGACACCACCCTCATCGTCGACGGTGCCGGCGACAAGAAGGTCATCGAGGACCGCAAGGAAGTCATCCGCGCCGAACTCGAGCGCGCCGAGACCGACTTCGACCGTGACAAGCTGCAGGAGCGCCTGGCTAAGCTGACCGGCGGTGTTGCAGTCATCAAGGTCGGCGCAGCAACCGAGGCCGAGCTGAAGGAAATGAAGTCCCGTATCGAGGACGCACTGCAGGCAACCCGTGCAGCAGTCGAAGAAGGCATCGTTGCCGGCGGTGGCGTTGCCCTGGTCGACGCTTCCAGCTGCCTGGACGACGTCGAGTGCAACGGCAAGGACGAGGAAATCGGCGTCGACATCGTTCGTCACGCCATCCTGGCCCCCATGCGCGTTATCGCCCAGAACTCCGGCTTCGAAGGCTCCGTTGTCGTCGAGAAGGTCCGCAACATGCCTATCGGCGAGGGCCTGAACTCCGGTACCGGCGAATACGGCAACATGATCGAGATGGGCGTCAACGACCCCGTCAAGGTTACCCGCGTCGCCCTGCAGTCCGCAGCTTCCGTAGCTACCCTGATCCTGATCACCGACTGCACCGTGAACGAATCCCCCGTTGAGGCCGACAAGGCCCGCATCGCCGCGGCAGCAGCCCAGGCAGCAGCCCAGGGCAATGGCGGCGGAATGGGTATGATGTAATCAAACTTCCAAGGCAGATTACCCAGCCGTTTCAAGGGAGCCCTCCGGGGCTCCCTTTCTTCGTTATGAGGTGATCGTTTGGAGTATCCTTGCAGGGTGGAACACGGAGGAAGGGGATTGTCCGCATGGAACTTATTCGCATCGAATCCTTGGAAGACAGCCGCCTGGATGCCTATGCACGGCTCACCGAAGCCCAGTTACGCAACAGGCTCGAACCTGAAAAGGGCATCTTCATCGCGGAATCGCCGAAGGTGATCGACCGCGCCCTCGCTGCGGGAATGCAGCCGCTTTCCTTCCTAATGGAAGAGAAGTGGGTAGAAACCATGCGCCCGGTCGTCGAATCCTGTACAGGAGAAGATGGCGGCAGTGTCCCCGTGTTCACCGGTGCAAGGGAAGTGCTCGAAGGTTTGACGGGCTTCACCCTCACACGGGGCGTGCTCTGCGCCATGAGGCGTCCCCAGCTGCCCGATCCAGCCGATCTGCTTGCGCAAGCACGCCGTGTCGCGGTGTTGGAGGGCATCGTGGACCATACGAACGTGGGTGCTATCTTCCGTTCGGCAGCCGCATTGGGGGTAGACGCCGTTTTGGTTACGCCCACCTGCTGCGATCCGCTCTACCGCAGGGCTGTGCGCGTTTCCATGGGCACGGTCTTCCAGGTACCCTGGACCCGTATCGGCCAGACCGTTCAGGATTGGCCCGAAGCGGGAATGCGTCTTCTGCATGAATGCGGGTTCAAGACGGCGGCATTCGCGCTGACCGACCAATCGATCGGCTTGCGTGAATTGGAACGTATGGATTGCGAGAAGCTCGCCCTGGTCTTCGGGACGGAAGGGGACGGGCTTTCGCAAAGCACCATCGCCGCCTGCGATTACACGGTACGCATCCCCATGGCCCATGGGGTGGATTCGCTCAACGTGGCTGCGGCAAGCGCGGTCGCCTTCTATGCCGTGGTGGGGGAATAGGGCTTGTGAAAGCCTGCCGAGGCCTCCGAGCACATGCCGTATCCGCTTGATGCCGACGCCCGTTCAGGGACGATCCGCTCTGTTCCCCTGCCTGCCTTAGGGCGCCTCCCGCTTTGTTTCCAGGGCGGCCTGGGAAAACGCAAGCCCATGCAGGATACGTATCGGGCAACAGCGAAACCCAACGAAAAAGGCCAGACGGAAGATTCGTCTGGCCTGTTACCCCAAGGGTGGTGGGCCGTGCGAGGCTCGAACTCGCGACCTTAGGATTAAAAGTCCTCTGCTCTGCCAACTGAGCTAACGGCCCATACGGATGCGAAGACCCGCATACTGATGCATTCTATCTTGACCAGCGTTGATGGTCAATAAAAACACAAGGAGAGAGGTTCCGCCCAAGGTTTCCTTGCGCACGGCAATGCAAGCAGCAGCCCTTGGGGCTTGGCGTCTCGGTAGCAGTGGGACCGCCCGATAGACGGCTGCATAGATTATCATACGGTTTCGGAACAACAGAAAGGGGAGGTCGTCCAATGGCAAATCGGCCGAATTCATACGTGTTGGAAAAGCCGGTATACCTCATCGGGTTCATGGGGGCTGGCAAAAGCAGCATCGGCAGGTACCTTTCGAGGAAATACGGCTTCGTGTTGGTCGATGCGGACAGCTATCTCGAAGAGCAGGAAGGGGTCAAGATCTCCCAGATCTTCGCCGAGCAGGGCGAAGAGCGCTTCCGTGACCTGGAGACCCATTATTTGGCAGAGCTTTCCAAGACGCCCCAGATCATCAGCACCGGTGGCGGTGTGGTGAAGCGTGCGGAAAACAGGGCCTTCATGAAGGAGCACGGTTTCGTCATCTATCTGAGCGTAACCGCTGAAGCGGCGGCGGCGCGCATACGCGATACCAGCACCCGACCGCTGTTCAAGGACCTGGAGACCGCCAAGGCAACGATCGCCGAACGCGCCCCTTGGTACGAAGATGCCGCAAGCGCCATCGTCGATACCGTGGGCTTGAGCGTGAAGCAGATTTCTGCAGAGGTATTTCGCCTATTAACCGAACATCAGCTTATCTCTCATGTATAATCAACATGTTTGGGGAGAGAGTGAAAGCTCCTCAGAAGCTTAGATGTGGATGTTGCGTGGCAGCACCTATTCAATCTTGTGCGCTTTCTGGGACTTTTGCTAAAATCTCCAGTTGCCGTTAAAGCTATTTTGCATGGAGGGAATTCTGTTGGCGAAGGAAGATGTCATCGAGCTTGATGGTACCGTTCTGGAAGCCCTGCCGAACGCAATGTTCAAGGTAGAGCTTGAAAACGGCCACAAGATTCTGGCTCATATTTCTGGCAAGATGCGTATGCACTACATCAAGATCCTGCCTGGAGATAAGGTGACCGTCGAGCTTTCCGTATACGACTTGGAGCGCGGTAGGATTACCTACAGGTTCAAGTAGCAAACGCAATAAACGTCCATTATGTGTCACGTATGGTTCATGCGCGGCACATAGTCGTGCGTTAACGGTGAAATGTGCAAAGCCGCTGCACAAAAAACATTGGTTTAATCACCTGCGGCTGGGTGTGGATATAGAGAAGGAACACATACCGAAAGGAAGATTGATATGAAGGTACGTCCTTCGGTTAAGAAAATGTGCGACAAGTGCAAGATCATCCGACGCCATGGCAAGGTGCTCGTAATCTGCGAGAACCCCCGCCACAAGCAGCGTCAGGGCTAGAGAAAGAGGAAGCTTAGCATGGCACGTTTGTTTGGTGTCGACCTCCCTCGCGACAAGCGCATTGAGATCGGCTTGACCTACATTTACGGCATTGGACTGACCACGTCCAAGAAGATCCTGGCAGAAACCGGCGTGGACCCCGACGTACACGTCAGGGACCTGACCGAAGACGATCTGTCCAAGCTGCGTAACTACATCGGTGAAAACCTCACCGTCGAAGGCGATAAGCATCGCGAGGTTTCCCAGAACGTAAAGCGTCTGATGGAAATCGGTTGCTATCGCGGCCTGCGTCATCGTAAGGGCCTGCCCGTTCGCGGTCAGCGCACCCATACCAACGCACGCACCCGCAAGGGACCCAGGAAGCAAATCGGCGGAAAGAAGAAGTAGGTAACTAAGTGGCTCAGAAGAAGAACGTGCGCGCCCGCCTGAAGCGTTCCGAAAGGAAGAACATCGCTGTTGGCGCTGCACATATCAAGTCTACGTTCAACAACACCATCGTCAGCATCACCGATCCTATGGGTAACGTGATCTCCTGGCAGTCTGCAGGCACCGTGGGATTCAAGGGCTCCCGTAAGTCCACTCCCTTCGCTGCACAGATGGCTGCCGAGGCTGCTGCCAAGACCGCTATGGAACATGGTCTGAAGAAGGTTGCGGTTTATGTCAAGGGCCCCGGCTCCGGTCGCGAAACCGCTATCCGCTCCCTGCAGGCAGCAGGTCTGGAAGTTTCCAGCATTCAGGATTGTACGCCCATCCCGCACAACGGTTGCCGTCAGCGCAAGCGTCGTCGCGTCTAGTCGAAAGGATCGATACTAATGGCAATCAATAGGACTCCGGTTCTTAAGCGCTGCCGCCAGCTCGGTCTCGACCCCGTTGTTCTGGGTTACAGCAGCTCCAAGACCTCTAAGCGTCAGCCCAAGCGTCGCCGCAAGGAATCCGAATACGGCATGCAGCTGCGCGAGAAGCAGAAGGCCAAGTTCATCTACGGCGTTCTGGAAAAGCAGTTCCGCGGTTACTACAAGCGCGCCAAGTCCATGCAGGGCGTAACCGGCGACAACCTGATGCAGATCCTGGAATCCCGCATCGACAACGTCGTCTTCCGCCTGGGCTTCGCCCGCACCCGCAAGGAAGCACGTCAGATCGTCACCCATGGCCACATCACCGTTAACGGTCATCGCGTTGACATCCCCTCCCTGCGCGTACGTCCCGGCGACGTTGTTGCAGTTCATCCCAAGTCTCAGGAACTGCTGGTCATCAAGAGCGCCTTGGTCAGCAACGAGCGCTTCGAGGTTCCGGCATGGCTGGAAGTCGACATCGAGAAGCTGCAGGGCAATGTTCTCTCCCTGCCCACCCGTGATCAGATCGATCTGGACATCCGCGAACAGCTGATCGTCGAACTTTACTCGAAGTAATTATTATTCTTTGCGGCTTATAAGGAGGCTTTACTTATATGACAGAGTTCATGAGGCCTAAGGTTACAACCGAAGAAGTCAACGATACCGTTGCCCGCTTCGTTGTAGAGCCACTTGAACGCGGTTATGGCTATACCCTGGGTAATAGCATGCGTCGCGTTCTGCTGTCCTCCTTGGACGGTGCTAAGGCAACCGCAATTCAGATCGACGGCGTTCAGCATGAGTTCACCGTGGCAGAAGGTGTGATCGAAGACATCACCGATATCGTCCTGAATGTGAAGGGCCTGGTCTTCAGGGCCCTGAACGACGACATCGTTGAGGCTCAGGCCCACCTTTCCGTCGAAGGACCTTGCACGGTCACCGGTGCTGATTTGCAGGTTCCCACCGAGTTCACGCTGGTCAACCCCGAACATGTCATCGCTACGGTGGCAGACGGCGGCCAGCTTGACATGACTATCCGCATTGGCGTTGGCCGCGGCTACGTGCCCGCAGACCGCAACAAGCGCACCGAAGATCCCATCGGCATCATCCACGTCGATTCGCTCTTCTCTCCCGTGCGTCGTTGCACCCTGAATGTTACCGACACCCGTGTCGGTCAGGACACCGACCTTGACAAGATGGTTCTGGAAGTGGAAACCGACGGTTCCATCAACCCCACGGAAGCAGTATGCCGTGCCGCCAACATCATCAATCAGTACATGGGCGCTTTCCTGAGCCTGGATGTCTCCGAGACCGACGAAGAGGGTGAAGCTCCTTCCATCTTCGCTCCCGAAGGCCAGGAAACCAACGCCGAGCTGGACAAGCAGATCGAAGATCTGGACTTGTCTGTTCGTTCCTACAACTGCCTGAAGCGCGCCGGTATCCATTCCGTTCGCCAGCTGGTTGAATTTTCCGAGAACGATCTGCTCAACATCAGGAACTTTGGCGCGAAGTCCATCGAAGAGGTTAAGGACAAGCTCATCTCGATGGACCTCAACTTGAAGCAATAGGAGATTGAAACATGAGGCACTACAAGAAGGGGCGCAAGCTGGGCACTGATGCCAGCCACACCAAGGCCATGAAGAAGAGCCTGGTTGCTGCGTTGTTCACCAACGACCGCATCAAGACGCTGGAAGCTCGTGCTAAGGAAATCCGTCCCGACGTGGATCGCATCATCACCTGGGCAAAGCGCGGCGACCTGCATTCCCGTCGTCTGGCTATCGCAGCACTGGGCGACAAGGAACTGGTTCGCGAGATCTTCGAAAAGGTCGCGCAGGGTCAGTTCGCTGACCGCCAGGGCGGTTACACCCGCATCATGAAGCTGGGCAACCGCAAGGGCGACAACGCTCCCATGGTAATCATGGAATTCTGCACCGAGCCCGTTCAGAAGAAGGAAGCAAAGGCAGCTCCCGTTGCCGAGGCTCCCAAGGCTGAGCCCGCTCAGGCAGAGGCAGCAGAAGAGGCTGCAGCAGAATAACAGCTGCGAGCGTTCTTGCTCAAGTCAGAGCTATTCTAGAAGGGAGGTCGATGTTTCGACCTCCCTTCTTCCTTTATACTTGCGTCTATGTCTTTCAATGCCACCTCATACAACCCTCGGATCACACCCGTCCATCGAATCGATGCACGGGTGAAAATCGTGCTCGTGGTGGCATACTCCATTGCCCTTTTCTTCGTTCAGACATGGTCGGGTCTGGGGCTTTTTGCAATCGTGCTTGCTCTTGCCGTTGCTGCGAGCAGACTCAGGCTGCTCGCGTGCATCCGCCAGCTCATCCCTTTGCTCCTTATCCTGTCATTCACGCTTATTGCGAATTCCTTTTCCTTCGATGTGTCTTCCGCAGCCGAGTTGTATGGAATCGGTGCGGTATCATCCGGGGTGTTTCAGGAAATGCAGCCAGTAGCGCTTATCGGCACTTTCGGTTTCGTGCCCGCAGGTTTCGCGCGCGGCTGCTTCTACGTGCTGCGCATTGCATTTTTGCTCTGCGCGTCATTGGTTCTGGTCACCACCACCAGCACAAGCGAGCTCTCCCATGCAATCAGGCGCTTCCTTGTTCCCCTCGAGCGTTTCGGCTTGCCGGTCCACGACATTGCGACCACTATCAGCATCGCACTCAGGTTCATCCCCGTGACCGTGGACGAATTCGATGCCGTGCGCATGGCGCAGGCATCCCGTGGGGCCGATTTCGAAGGGGGAGGCCTGATCGGGAAGCTCAAGATGTGGGGAACGGTGCTCATACCCATGTTCGTCGGCTTGTTCAGGAGAGCCGAACGGCTGGCGACCGCCATGGATGCACGTTGCTACGGCATGGGCAAGACCACGTATCTGAATCAGAGGCGCATGGATGGAAAGTCCTGGGTCATTCTTATTCTTCCGCTCGTTCTGTTCGTCTGCGTATCGTTATTCTTCTAGGAATCATCGAACACGATCGGGCTATCTATGCGGGAGGGCGTCCCGCTCGGGTGGGCTATTGTCGTTTTCGCAGCCCCCAAAGGCCGCCCAATGGGCTACATTGTTTCAGGCATATTTCATTACTTTACGTATGCGGGCGAAAAGGAGAGAGAATTGAATTGCGAGACTACCGCGAGCGAACAGCCTAAGGGCAATATCGCTGCGTTGCTGCCTATCCTGGTATTCTTGGTGCTCTATCTGGGATTGGGCGTGATCTTCGAATACGTGATGGGGATCGAGATGGGCTTCTACAGCATTCCCATCGTGGTCGTGTTCCTGGTGGCGCTGCTCGTTGCCTGCGTCCAGAATCGGGCGCTTTCTTTCGACAGGAAACTCGAGGTGATGGCGGGCGGCATCGGAGACAAGACCATCATCACCATGGTGCTGATCTTCATGGTTGCAGGCGCCTTCGTGGGCACCGTGGGAAGGGGCAGTGCGGAAAGCGTTGCCTACTTCATGCTTTCCATTATCCCGGGGCAGTTCTCCGTGGCGGTTCTGTTCGTGGTCAGCTGTTTCGTTTCCCTTTCCATGGGTACTTCCGTGGGTACCATCACGCTCATCACCCCTATCGCTTGCGCGGTTTCTGCAGCTTCCGGATTCAGCATGCCGCTGTGCGTTGCGTCCGTTATGGGCGGCGCGATGTTCGGTGACAACCTCTCATTCATCTCGGACACCACTATCGCAGCCTGCCAAGGCCAGGGTTGCCGCATGAGCGATAAGTTCAAGCAGAACTTCAAGATCGCGCTTCCCGCTGCCATTGTGAGCCTGGCGATTATCCTGTTCATCTCGCTGCGTTCCGGTATTTCCGGCACCGTGGAAAATGACTACCAGCTGATCCAGCTTATCCCCTACTTGATCGTCCTTGTGGGCGGTATTGCGGGCGTGAACGTGTTCGTGGTGCTGCTTCTGGGCATCCTTTCCGGTTCGATCATCATGCTCGCCACGGGGGCTACCGCGCCCACGGACCTGCTGGCAAACATGGGCACGGGTTGCGCAGGGATGTTCGAAACCACCATGGTGGCACTGCTGGTTTCTGCGATCTGCGCGCTCATCAGGGAAAACGGTGGATTCGTTGCTTTACTGAACGGCTTCCGCTCGATCATCAAGGGAAGCAAGGGCGGCCAGTTGGGTATCGGTCTTCTGGTAGGTGCGATGGACATCGCGACGGCGAACAACACCGTTGCCATCGTCATGGCCAACCCCATCGCGGCTGAGTTGGCGCGCAACTACGGCATCTCCAGGCGCAAGACCGCTTCGCTTTTGGATACCTTCTCCTGCGTCTTCCAGGGAATCATCCCCTATGGTGCGCAGATGCTCGTGGCCATCTCCGCAGTCGCAACCATGGGCGGCAGCATTTCCGCTTTCCAGATCATCCCCTTCCTGTTCTATCCCTTCCTGCTTCTGATCAGTTCGCTGGTCTTCATCTTCCTTGTTCCCAGCAAGGATGTGCGTGAAGATGAGAAGGTCTTGGAAATCGAATCGGAGTAGGAAAAAGCCATGCCCAAGGTATTGGTCGCCATGAGCGGCGGCGTCGACTCCAGCACCACGGCCCTGCTGCTGAAGGAGCAGGGCTATGAATGCGTCGGCGCCACCATGCGCCTGTGCACGGAAAAGCTGCTGGGGAAGCCCGCGGAATCCGATGACGTGGAAGATGCGCGGAGCGTTTGCGCGAAGCTGGGGATTCCCTTCGTGGAGCTGGATTGCGCTGACGAATTCGAAAGCACGGTCGTGCGGGATTTCGTGGATAGCTATCTTGCTGGAGAAACCCCCAACCCCTGCATCGTGTGCAACCGCCGGCTGAAATTCGGCGCGCTGTACGAGAAGGCGCGCGATCTGGGTTGTGATTTCATTGCGACGGGGCACTACGCGCGCATCCTGCGTGACGGGCAAGGCCGTCCGCGGTTGGCGAAGGCGATCGATCCTTCGAAGGACCAAAGCTACGTGCTCTATTCCCTTACCCCCGAAAAGCTCGAGCACGTGCTCTTGCCCCTGGGCGGCATGACGAAGGCCCAGGTGCGGCAGATCGCCGAAGAGCATGGCCTGGTGACGGCCCACAAGAGCGAAAGCGAAGACATCTGCTTCGTACCCGATGGGAGCTACCTGGACTTTCTGGGCCGTTATGCAGACGTTGCCTGCGAACCCGGGGATATCGTGGATGTAGACGGAAGGCGCATCGGGACCCATAAGGGAGCGATCGCCTATACCATCGGCCAGCGTAAGGGATTGGGCATCGGCGGATTGAAGGAGCCGTATTTCGTCTGCGGAAAGGACATGCCATCGAACACCGTGGTGGCGGGGCCCGAAAGCGCCCTGTTCGCGAGCGAGCTCGTGGCGCGTGACTGGAATTGGATAGCCCCCGAATCCGAAGGACCCTTCCGGGCAAGTGTGAGGACCCGCTATCACCAGCAGGAGCAAACGGCGGTGCTGACCCCGGGACCCGGCAACACGATGCATGTGGCCTTCGACCAACCCCAGCGGGGCATCGCACCTGGCCAGGCGGTGGTTGCCTACGACGGCGACCTGGTAGTGGGTGGCGGCACCATCTGCTAGCCTTCCCCTTCGGCTGCTCGACCGATGGGCCTATTCTCCCGCCGGCGGTGGGGGCGGGGTGGAGCGAATAAGCAACATACGGCAGGACCGTGCGCTTGGCGTGCGGTCCTTTTTTGTACGGGCACGAGTTTGGTGCATTTGGCCGCTCTAGGCAAACAGCCCTCCCTTCGGGTGGCTGGGATGGTGCCGTGTAGGCGCGCACGGGGTTTTCTAACCGAAGGGCGCAAGGGGAATTATTCCCGAGTGAGTATAATTTGATGCGGAAACGATGTCCCGAAGGGAAGGAAGGCGCATGAGGGAGATGATTTCCCCCGAAGAAGCACGCGAATTGGTGCTTTCGAAGGTGCAAGCCGGCAGGGTCGTCACGGTGGATCTGCTCGACGCCTTGGGTAGGGTTGCCGCGCAAGACGTGGTGAGCGATATGGATGTGTCGCCATTCGCCCATTCCGCCATGGATGGCTTCGCGCTCAGGTCGCAGGATATCGCGCAGGCAAGCGAGGGGAATCCGGTGAAACTGCGCGTCATCGCGGATCTTCCCGCAGGCAGCTGCCATGAGGGCGCCATCTGCGAGGGGGAATGCGTCCGCATCATGACAGGCGCCGCCGTCCCGGAGGACGCCGATGCCGTGGTGAAGTACGAGATCGTGGGAGTAGAGGAAGGCGACGGCAAGGCGGGGAGCCTGGTGTCCTTCACGGCTCCGGCGAAGCTGCGTGCGAATATCCGCGAGGCAGGGGAAGAGGCTAAGGCGGGCGAGACGGTGCTGCGTCAAGGCGAGATCGTGTCATCGGCGGGGGCGGGCTTCCTCGCAAGCTGCGGCTCCCTTTCGATCAATGTGTATGCGCGTCCGAAGGTCGCTATCATCGCCACCGGATCGGAGCTGGTGGATCCCTCCCAACTGCCCCAGGCGGGAAAGATCAGGAATTCCAACAGCTATGCCATGGCGGCCTGCGCGAAGCGCGCCGGCTGCGAGCCTGCGATCTTCCCTATCGTGGAAGACACCCTGGAGGCTTTGAAGCGGGCGATCGCCGAAGCGAGTGAAGGCTATGATTTCATCGTGACCACGGGGGGCGCCGCAAATGGCGACTTCGACTTCATCAAGCAGGCGATCGACGATCTGGGCGAGCTGTGCATGTCCACCGTCAACATGCGCCCCGGCAAGGCGCAGGCCTTCGGCATGGTGAACGGGGTCCCGGTGTTCGGGTTGCCCGGTAATCCTGCCGCAGCGTACGTGGGCTTCGAGCTGCTCATCCGTCCCGCCCTGCGCAAGATGCAGGGCTACACCTGTCTCGATCCCCAGGTGGTGCGCGCGGCTCTTTCCAAGGACGTGGGCAAGCGCGATCCCCGCCGCATCTACCTGCGTTCCACCCTGCGCCGTGCCGAAGACGGTAGCCTGGTGGTGGAGCCGGCTTCCAAGCAGAGCAGCGGCCTGTTCGGCGTCATCCAGCGCAGCAACTGCCTGGCTATCATGCCCGAGGGCTTGGAGGCGAAGAAGGCCGGCGATCTGGTCGATTGCGTGCTTTTGGATATCCCCGAGGAGGCGGTGTTCTAATGGAGGGTCAGGCATTCCGTTTCGCGATCATCACCTGTTCCGATACGCGGAAGATCGAACAGGACACCGCGGGCGCGGCCCTGCGCTCGCTTGTGGAAGAGCAGGGCTGGCAGGTGGTGTCCCACGTGGTGGTGAAAGACGACCGTGCGGGCATTTCCGATCAGATTGTGCATGCAGCCGATGATCTGGATGCTGATGTGATACTGACCTGCGGGGGCAGCGGGCTGTCGCTGCGCGATGTGGCTCCCGAAGCCACCATGGACGTGTGCGACCGCAATGTCCCGGGTATCGCAGAGGCGATGCGCGCCTACAGCATGCAGATCACGCCCTATGCCGCCTTGAGCAGGGCGGTATGCATGCAGCGCGGGCGACATCTGGTGTTGAACCTGCCCGGCAGCGAAAAGGCCGCCAGGGAAAACTGGCAGGCAGTGGTGGGCATCCTTCCCCACGCCATGAAGATGACTGCCGGAGGCGGCCACTGATCCGAAGGCGCAGAAAGATGCGAAATGGCCTGCCGCATCCGGTCCGGGAGGCGTATCCTGGAAGGGTTCGTCATTACAGGAACGGAGGATGGCATGGAAAAGGACGGCTTCATCAACATGTTCGGCGGCAGGACGGATGCCGCCCCCGATCCGTATCGCTGCAACCGCGTTGCCCGGGATGCGTACGAAGGCGATCCCGTTCCCTTTTCCGAGGAGGAGTTGGCGCAGATCGATGAGCGATCCAGGCGTTGGGCGTGGATCGAGGTCGAACAGAGCGCAATCGCCCACAATACGCGCGCTGCCAAGGCGAAGCTGCGTCCCGGCTGCCGCTTGATGGCGGTCGTGAAGGCGGATGCCTACGGCCATGGCGCCATTCCCTGTGCGAGGACGGCCCTTGCGAGCGGGGCGGATTCGCTCGCGGTCGCAACGGTCGACGAGGCGCTCGAACTGCGCCGTGCGGGCTTCACCTGCCCGCTCGTCATCCTGGCGGAGCCGCCCGTTGCGTCCATCCCCCTGCTTCTGGCCAACCGCATCCAACCTGCGGTATACACGCCGGAATTCGCGCTCGCCTATGGGGAATGCGCGGATGCCCACAACATGATGGCCCCCTTCCATCTTGCCGTGAACACGGGCATGAACCGCATCGGCGTGCGCTATGACCAGGTGGTGGAATTCAGGCGCCAGATCGGCTTCCATCGCGCCCTCGACCAGGTGGGGACCTTCACCCACTTTGCGACGGCGGACTGCCCCGACCATTTCGACTTCGATATGCAGTTGCGCCGTTTCACGCAGGCGATCAATTCGCTACGTGCGGCGGGGGAGAACCCGGGTGTTGTCCATGCGGGCAATTCCGCGGTGATCTTCCGCTATCCCCAGGCGCATTTCGACATGGCGCGCCTGGGCATCTCGCTGTACGGCTTCCATGCCTGCGACGAGCTGCGCGGTACCGCCGACCTGCGTCCCGCCATGAGCGTGAAGGCGCGCATCACGTCGGTGAAGGACGTGCCTTTAGGCGATGGCGTCAGCTACGGTTTGCACTACCGCAGCCCCGGTTTGGTGAAGATCTGCACCCTGCCCCTGGGCTATGCCGACGGTTTCAACCGTTTGCTTTCCGGCAAGGCGAAAGTCATCCTGAACGGCCAGTACTGCCAGCAGGTGGGAAATATCTGCATGGACCAATGCATGTTCGAGGTGAACATGCGCCGCGGTTCCAAGTGGCCGGTGCTCGATCCCCGGGAAGGCGATGTGGTCACCATCATCGGACGCGACGGGGACGCGGAGCTGACCATCACCGATATGGCACGCGATCTGGGAACCATCGAGCACGAGGTCGCCATCGGTTTCTCGCATCGCATGCCCCGTATCCAGAAATAGCAAGCTTGGGCGGCGCGGCTTGGGCGTCGCCCTTTTCGTTGTGGAGGACCAATGCCAAAACCCGCTATTCCATTGGAAGAGCTGAAAGCGCAGGCTTGCCAGTGCCATGCCTGCGAGTTGGGACAGACCCGCACCAACCTGGTGTTCGGGGTGGGCGACGAGCGTGCCCGCGTGATGATCGTAGGCGAAGCCCCCGGGAAGAACGAGGATCTGCAGGGAGAGCCCTTCGTGGGCGCAGCGGGCAAGTACCTGGACGAGTTGCTGGGTTATGCGGGCCTGAACAGGGAAGACGTCTATATCGCAAACGTCCTGAAATGCCGCCCCCCGGGAAACCGCAATCCCCGTCCCGAAGAGATCGAGGCCTGTGCTCCCTTCCTGCGCGAGCAGACCCGCACCATCAATCCCCAGGTGATCATCACCCTGGGCAACTTCGCCACGAAGTTCATCTTGAAGACCGACCGCGGCATCACCGGCCTGCGCGGGACCGTCCAGAGGGCGGGCCGCTTCGTGGTGGTGCCCGTGTTCCACCCTGCGGCAGCAATCTACGACAGGAGCAAGCGCCCCCTGTTGGAAGATGACTTCCGCATGATCGGCCGCATGCTCGCCGGTGGGGAGTAGTGATGGGCGTGCAGGCGGCGCCTGAAGCCCTGGCGGCATCGCAGGCATGCGATGGGGGCTTCGATCCCGTCGCCTATATCAACGAGCCGCGCTGGCACACGAGCCGCTTGGGGCTCGAACGCATTCACGAGCTTCTGGACCGTTTGGGCAACCCCCAGGACGGTCTGCGATTCGTGCATGTTGCGGGGACCAACGGAAAAGGTTCCACCTGCGCCTTCTTGGAAAGCATCCTGCGGCATGCGGGGTATTGCACGGGTCTGTTCACCAGCCCCTATATCATCGAGTTCTCCGACCGCATCAAGGTGGATGGGCAGAATATCCCCGAAGATGACCTGCTCCGGGCCACCCTCGAGGTGCGTGATGCTGCCGAGCGGATGGAAGACCATCCCACCGAATTCGAGCTCATGACGGCGGTTGCCATGCTGCATTTCCGTAACCGCGCCTGCGACATCGTGGTTCTGGAAGTGGGCTTGGGCGGCCGTTTCGATTCCACCAACGTCATCCGCGATCCTCTGGCCTGCGTGATCGCACCCATCGATCTGGATCATACGGGCATCCTGGGCGATACCGTGGCCCAGATCGCCGCGGAAAAGGCGGGCATCGTGAAGGATGCCGCTCCCGTTGCGAGCGCCGTGCAGCTCGCGTCAGCCGAAGAGGTCATCCGTCGTGCGTGCGAGAGGTGCGAAAGCCTGCTTTCCTTCGTGGATGCGGATTCCATCCAGGGCACCCCCTGGGATTTCTCCTACAAGGACCTGGAGCATCTGCGCTTGGGCATGATCGGCAGCTATCAGACGGAAAACGCTGCGCTCGCCATCGAGACGGTGGGGCTCTTGCGGGCGCAGGGCTTTTCCATCCCCGATCCCGCAATCCGCGAAGGCCTGGCGCAGACCCGCTGGCCGGGCAGGTTCGAATTGGTTTCCGAAAACCCGGCGGTCATCGTCGATGGCGGCCACAACCCCCAGGGCGCCAGGGCTCTGGCCGACTCCCTGCGTTTGGGTTTTCCGGGCAAGAAGGCGGTCTTCGTGATGGGGGTGCTTGCCGATAAGGATTCACGGCAGATGGTGTGCCCGCTGCTCGACCTGGCGCAGGCCTTCGTTTGCGTGGAGCCCCCTAACCCCCGTGCCCTTCCCGCGGGCGAGCTGGCAGCGCTCTTGCAGGATGCCTGTGCACGCAGGGAGCCCATTCCCGTGGAATGCGCCGATGGCTTCGAAGATGCCCTGCGACGCGCGTTCGCCTTGGCGGGCGAAGACGGGATAGTGTGCGCCTGCGGAAGCCTGTATTCGGTCGCATCGGTGATGGAGGGCCTTCGCTCCCTCAAAACGATGCGTTGCTGATAAAAAACCGCATTCCCATCGTGGCGGACAGGGATTTGGGCGATAATCAAAAGTCAGGGCGTGCGCACTCACCGGCATCGGCGCAACGCTCGGGAAGAGGGGATGGCACGCCATGCATTCCGTGCATGCGCGGTATTTGCCCTGCCCTTTTCCTGAAACGCAAATCACGCGAGGTAGTTCTTCTGCATAAAGGAGGATGGTTACATGATCATTCGCGATACCGTTCTGAAGAAGGACGTGGATACCGACAAGGACGGCCTGATCAAGCTCATCGATGAAGGCCGCCAGGTCGAGATCGAATATGACGAAGTGCAGTCCGACGACATCGGATACGTTTATTGGGATACCGAGTACTGGTCTTCCCTGGGTGCCAACAAGTACATCTGCACCTTCTCCAAGGAAGGCGTCCATTCCAAGGAATACATCCATTACAACAGCGCCGACCTGCCCTTCTACTTCAAGCCCGATCAGGCGAAGGAAGTCCGCATCAGCTAATGCGACCCGACTGCGGCAACGCCGCACGGGGCATGCCGGCCGGCAACCCGGCTGCAAACAGGGCTGTTTTTGCCGAATAACCACTGATAACCGACCCCTTGTTGGGTCGGTTATCTGTTTTCGCGATAATCTATTAAATTGTGATATGTTGAACACTGTTTGGACGAAATGAGTGCCGGCGCGACCGGCGTGTTCTGCTTTGTGCCCTTCGAACGCATGCACTCACGTTTTCTGCGAGAGATGATATCGTTTGCAAGGGCGGATGCGGCATCCGTCCGCTTTCGCGCGCCCTTGCCAGTTGAGTATTGGGAGGGAGTTACATGCCAACAATCACCGTTGTCCCCGAAAACAGGCAGGTTCCCTGCGCGGAAGGCGAAACGCTTCTGAATGCGCTGCTCGATGCGGGCCTGTTCGTCGACAATCCTTGCAACGGTAAAGCTACGTGCGGCAAGTGCCGTGTGCGCATCGTTTCCCAGAATGCGCCCGAGCCCACCGAAGCCGACCGCAAGTTCATTTCCGAAGAGGACCTTGAAGCGGGCGTCCGCCTGTCCTGCCTGGTCCGCCCCGATGCGGACTACACGGTGGAGCTGATGCAGAAGGAGCGCAAGCACGAGGTCCTGACCAGCGGCTATATGCCCGATTTCGATTTCTGTCCCGATGTGTCCAAGCAACTCGTCACCGTCCATAAGGCGACCCTTGCCGATCAGACCCCCTTCGAAGAGCAGATCTGCGCGCAGCTGGGCGTTGCGAGCATCGCGTCTTCCGTACTCTCCGACGGCACCGGCTTGCCCGGCGAATACACCGCGGTCCTGCATGACGGCCGCGTGATCGGCCTCGAGCCCGGCGATACCCGCGACCTGCAGTACGGCGTGGCGATCGACATCGGCACCACCACCGTGGTCTGCGCCGTCATCGACCTGCTCACCGGCGAGGAGCTGGGATCCGCTTCCCAGGTGAACGCCCAGAAGAGCTACGGCCTGGATGTGCTCACCCGCATCTCCTACGAACTGGAGCATCCCGAAGACGGCGTGCAGAAGCTGCAGACCGCCATCGTTGATTCCATCAACGCCATGATCGGCGAGGCATGCGAGAAGTCCGGTGTCTGCCGCAGCAACATCTACGAGATCGTCGTTTCCGCCAACTGCACCATGATGCACATGCTGCTGGGCGTGAACGCGCGCTCTATCGGCAAGGCTCCCTTCTCCCCGGTTTTCTCCCAGTCCAAGGACCTGCTCGCTTCCGAAATCGGCCTGCAGGCCGCCCACGGCGCGCGCCTGTACTGCCTGCCCCAGGTATCCGCCTATATCGGCGCCGATATCGTGGCGGGCGCTTATGCCTGCCAGCTCAAGGAACGCGGCGAGAAGACCCTGTTCATTGACATCGGAACCAACGGCGAGATCGTCCTGGCGAACGAAGGCAAGCTCACTTCCTGCTCCTGCGCTGCCGGTCCCGCGCTGGAGGGCATGAACATCAGCTGCGGAATGCGCGCGGCTGAAGGCGCCATCGAGGAAGTGAAGATCAACGGCTCCGACGTGGAGCTCACCGTCATCGGCGGCCGCAAGCCCGAGGGCATCTGCGGCAGCGGCATCCTGGCGGTGCTGCGCGAGCTCATCGCGACCGGCATCATCCGCAAGACCGGCGCCTTCATCAAAAAGGACCGCCTGGCCGAAGACGACCCCCGCAACCCCCTGATCGGCGTGCTGGAAGATGGCAAGCGCTACTTCATCATGCACCAGGGCAGGAACCCACTCATCATCAGCCAGGGCGACGTGCGCCAGGTCCAGCTTGCGAAGGGCGCGATCCTTTCCGGTTTCGTGGCGCTGCTGCGCAACGAGAATATGGACATGGATGATTTGGACGAGGTTGTGGTTTCCGGCCAGTTCGGCGCGCATCTGGCTCCCGAAAGCCTGACCGGCACCGGTATCCTGCCCGCCGAGGTCCAGGATAAGATCGTCTACGTGGGCAATACTTCCAAGGCCGGCGCGTACATGGCGCTCATGTCGCATCAGGCGAAGCGCGAGATGGAGGCCCTTGCCAAGGAAATGGGATATCTCGAACTGGGCGCAACCGATGGTTACGAGCGCCTGTTCAGCGAATGCATGAACTTCCCGGCTCCTTCCAAGAGCGCGAAATAGCAAGAGGAGGCAAATAAGATGGCGAAGATCCGCACCTACCGCTGCAAGCCCTTTTCTGCGGGCGTGAGCCGCGAGATCACCGATCCCTTGGGCATGGAATTCCCCAAGGCGTACACGAACCGCGATGACATCGTCACCCTTGCCCTGGCGGTCAAGGAACATGAGGGCGTGAACTTCTGCGTCGTCCCCTTCGATAAGACCGTCGAGGCGGAGGCGATGGGCGCCAACATCAACCTGGGCGATGCGAATGCGGGTCCGCGCGGTGCGGAGCCTGCATGCACGACCCTGGAAGACCTGCAGAACCTGCCCGCCATCGACTTTTCCCAGGGCAGGGTGCGCGAGGTCCTGGAGGCCTGCCGCATCCTGGCGGACCGCGGAGAAGTGGTCGCGCTCGAGGTTTCCGGTGCATGGACCGTGCTTTCCACGTTGATGGAACCCCGCGTGCTCTTCCGCCTGTACCGCAAGAACCGTGCCGAGATGGTGGAGGTCATGCATAAGGTGGGCGAGCAGCTGCTGGCTTATGTGGACCAGGCGCGCGAATGCGGCGTCCGCATCATCACCTTCGCCGATTCTGCCGGCACCGTCGATATTCTGGGACCCAAGCTGACCGAGCAGTCCGCCGAGGACTTCACCTGCTGGTTCGCGCGCGAGCTGTCCGATCATCTGGGGCCCGATATGATTGCCCAGATCTGCCCGAAGATCACCTACGCGCTCATCGATACCGGCCATGCCGAGTTCAAGGAGCATGACATGGGCGGCCGTATCGGCTTCATGGAGGCGGCGCTGAAGATGAGCGGCACCGTGAAGCTGGTGGGCCAGGCGTGCATCAAGAGCCCCAACCTGCCGCTTATCCACGGCAAGCTGCGCGAAATCATCATCAAGTAGGACGGTTTCGCGTATAGAATAGGCGCAGCCAAGGCCCTGGCTTCGGTCAGGGCCTTTTCGTTGAGCGGAAGGTGGGAAAGGTGCTGGAATCAGAGGGATTCGAATTCGCGTTAAGGCGCTATACGGGTAAGGCCGATTGCGTCTGCGTGCCCGAAGGGATCAAGGCAATCTGCGAGAAGGCCTTCCAGAACAGGTCGGCTTTGGTCCAGGTCACCCTTCCCGAGACCACCGAATTCGTGGGGGAACGCGCCTTCGAAGCCTGCAGGAAGCTTGAAAAGGTGAATATCCCCGACAGGGTGCAGTCGCTCGATTCCTTCGCCTTCAAAAGCTGTGCGAGCCTGCGAAACGTGGTCTTGCCGGAATCCATGCGCAAGATCGGCGAATCCTGCTTCGCCTTCTGCACTTCCCTGGAATATATCGAGCTCCCCCAGAAGATCGCGAAGATCCCCAACGGCTGCTTCCGCAACTGCAAGAACCTGACCTTCATCGAGATTCCCGAAGGGGTGCGGGAAATCGATGCGCATGCTTTCCAGGGCTGCGAGTCGCTCAGCCTGCTGGTGCTGCCCGAAAGCCTGGTGAGCGTCGGACGCGAGGCCTTCAAGGGATGCACGTCCCTGACCGAGGTCTTCGTTCCCTCGAAGGTGAAGACCATCGACGAGGGTGCTTTCGAGGGTTGCTCCGCCTTGGAGGACGTGTTCTTCCCGGAAGGGATCAGGCG
>SFII01000097.1 GCA_004555335.1 Coriobacteriaceae bacterium
TCAAATGCAGGTTCTTTGCCAGACCGTTTGTAAAGCTTCGATGCTAAATCCCTCCCGTCCCGCCAAGCCGGCTGCATAATGTCACGCGAGAGGAAACAGATAGATCGACCTGAAGATAGGGCGCAGGAATGTCAGGAAAAGCAAAAGCAGCAGAAAGAAGGGTTCGATTCACGGAAAAGGAGAAGAGCTGGATAAAATACGACGTCGGAAACTCCGCATTCGTAATGCTTTCGGCAACCCTTATCCCCATATACTTCGCAGAACTCGCAGGACCGGAATCCTCGATCGTCGTATCCTGGGGTTTCACCGAATCGGCGGCATCGCTCCTTATCGCGCTCCTCATGCCGTTTCTGGGTAATATCGCCGATGTGATGGGAAACAAGAAGAAATTCCTTCTTGGAACCGCAGGAACCGGTATCGTCGCCTGCGCCGCGCTGGGAATACCGCTTTCCGCCAGCGCCTTCCTTGTTGTCTATCTGATCGCGAACGTGATGCTGAACAGCTCGATGGTGTTCTATGACGCTTTCCTGGTCGATGCCGCCCAACCCCAACGGCGGCACGCAGTCAGCAGCGCCGGCTACGCCTGGGGCTACATCGGATCATGCATCCCTTTCGTCACCTGCCTGGTTATCGTGCTCTTCGGAGACCGATTGGGGATCAGCACCCTGAACGGGATACGCCTTTCCTTCCTTATCACCGCCCTCTGGTGGCTGGCCTTCACCATCCCGCTGCTGCGCAAGGTCAAGCAGGTCCACGGAAGGCAGAGAAGCGCTTTTTCAAGGAGAACAGTCATCCCCGAAGTGCTGTCAACCCTGAAATACATCACGAAGACCAAGCATCTCCTGCTTTTCATGCTTGCATACTTCTTCTACATCGACGGGGTGCATACCATCATCAAGATGGCGGTATCCTTCGGAAGCGAGCTGGGGCTTGACAGCACCATGATGGTCCTGGCCCTGTTACTGACGCAGATCATCGCCTTCCCCGCGACCATCGTCTACGGTAGGCTCGCACAGCGCTTCGGCGCTTGGCGCATGATTTCCATCTCCACCCTCTGCTATGCGGCAATCGTCTTCTATGCCGCATTCTTCCTGCAGAGCAGCCGGGAATTCTGGATCCTCGCCGTTGCCGTGGGCTTGTTCCAGGGCGGGATCCAAGCCATCTCCCGCTCGTACTTCTCGGAGATCATCCCTCCCGACCATGCAGATGAGTTCTACGGAATCTTCGACATCTTCGGAAAATACGCAGCCGCATTGGGCACCTTCCTCATCGGCTTCGTGACCATGATCACGGGCAACGCCCAGATCGGCGTGTTCTCGCTGTGCATCATGTTCGTAATCGCCTTCGTGCTCCTTATGAAAATGCCCCGATTCGCTCGCTTCTAGCAAACCGGGACACGGTATCTGCGGATTATCAGCCGATTCGGGCGGATTATTCGAGTGCGCTCAAGTCGGGGGAGTTGGTCATCGCCTTGCGGCAGCATTCGAACATCAGGTATCCGAAGGCATCGGGTTTGATGGGGCAACCGGCACGATGCCATTCGCGCATCGCACCCAAAGCACCCATGATGACGAACACGTATTCGTAGTAGCCCTTCGAGCCCTCGCGGCTAACCCCTTCGGGCCTGAAGTCGCGGAACAGCACGCTTGCCAGCTTGAATTCCCAGCCTTCTTCGGCCTTGGTTGATGTGATCACGCTCAACAGACGGGGATCGTCGGCGATGAAAGTGAAGAAATCGCGCAGGAGCCTGCAGTTCTTGTCGATATAGTCGGGGTCGTCTTCGGGCACCAGCACGGGAACAACCTCGAAAATGGAGGCTTCGATTTCTGCATGCAGGTCATCAAGATCCCTGTAATGGGTATAGAACGTCGACCTATTCACATCGGCGCGTTCGCACACCTCCGTCACCGAGGGCTTCTCATCGGGATTCTCCACGATGAAATCGATATACGCCTCCCTGATCATTGCCTTCGTCATCCTGACACGACGATTCTCTGCCATCTCGCCTCCATTCCGCACACCATCCCCGATGGGTCGCTTCCTACCGGGAACAAGGCAGCCCGATTGCGCGAATACGCTATCTCGGCTTGTATTCCAAAACGCGTACCCCGCGCTTGCCTTTCGACGTCTTCACGGAAATTTGGAAAATTTTCCGCAACCTGTCGGTTATCAACATAATACAGAAAAAGGCGCAAAATCAACAGATTAAGCGAAGTCGTACAACAATGTGCGTGGAAATAAGTTTTGTAGCTAGTAATCGAGCACGTCGCCGATACTCGCTGCGATGCAGATATCAGCGCTGCGGTCGCGATCTGTAGGGGACATGTTGACGATTGCCAGATGGGATCCATGGAAGAAGTCGATCAAGCCCGCTGCAGGATACACGGCAAGCGAGGTTCCGGCGATCAGCAGCAGATCGGCGGATGCGATGGCACGGATGGCGCCCTCCATCACGGATTCGTCGAGCGGCTCTTCGTACAGCACCACATCGGGCTTGATCACGCCACCGCATTCGCAATGGGGGATGCCTTCGGGATCGGCATCGCGCGCCGCCATCATCTGGTGCACGTCGTAGAAGCGATTGCACTTGCGGCAGAAATTGCGCAGGACACCGCCATGCAGCTCGAACACCTTCTTGCTACCTGCTGCCTGATGCAGGCCGTCGATGTTCTGCGTGACCACTGCTCCCAGGATGCCATCCGCCTCCAACTGGGCGAGCTTCCTGTGCGCCCTGTTGGGCTGCGCTTCCAGATACAGCATGCGGTCGGTATAGAAGTCGTAGAATTCGGCGGTATGCCCGTCGAAGAAGGTCCGGGAGCACATGAACTCCGGGGAATACTCGTAAGTCTTCGCGCGGGGGCTGCCGTACAAACCGGTCGGGCTGCGGAAATCGGGGATGCCGCTTTCCGTGGACACGCCCGCACCCCCGAAGAAGACCATGCGGCCCTTCGGGCATCGGTCGATCCACTCGCGCAGCGTCTGGATATCCTTGCGGGTATTTTCGCTCATGCTTGCGTTCATACGGCACCTCATCATTCGTCTTCCCTGCTGCGGATGCATCCCCGCAGCCATGATCGCCCGAGACGATTCTATTGCCGGCTTCATCGACCAGCTGGCATTATGCGCTTTTTTACACAAAGGTGACGAATCGTCGCATCGTCTTGCACCGTAGGATCTGGGTTTATAATCCCTTTTGGCACTCAAGAGTCAAGACTGCTAACGAACGAGAGACACCAAGGAGCCGGCATATGCAAAAGTTCAAGACAGAGAGCAAGAAGCTTCTGGACCTGATGATCAATTCCATCTACACCAACCAGGAGATCTTCCTGCGCGAATTGATCAGCAACGCATCCGACGCAGAAGACAAGCTGTACTTCAAGAGCCTGACCGACCAGGACATCCAGATCGGCAAGGGCGACCTTTCCATCCGCGTCGCCTTCGATAAGGAAGCACGCACCATCACCGTTTCCGACAACGGCATCGGCATGGATGCAGAAGAGCTGGAAAAGAACCTGGGCACCATCGCACATTCCGACAGCTTCGAGTTCAAGGCTGCCCAGAAGCAGGGCGAGGACAAGCCCGCCAATAGCGATGAGGAAGAAGTCGAGGTAGAGGAGCGCGTCCAAGGCGACGTGGATATCATCGGCCAGTTCGGCGTGGGCTTCTATTCCTGCTTCATGGTCGCATCCCATGTGCGCGTGGTTACCAAGCGCTACGGCAGCGACCAGGCATTCGCCTGGGAAAGCGACGGCGTGGAAGGCTACACCATCTCGCCTGCCCAGAAGGAAGGCCATGGCACCGACGTCATCCTGACCATCAAGCCCAACACCGATGCGGATAACCTGGACCGCTACCTGAGCGAATACGGCCTGAAGGACCTGATCAAGCGCTACAGCAACTACGTACGCTACCCCGTAGTCATGAACTGCTCCCACCAGCGCCAGCTTCCCAAGCCCGAAGACGCAGGCGACGACTACACCCCCGAATGGGAAGAGTACTTCGAGGACGAGACCGTCAACTCCATGATCCCCATCTGGAAGCGCCGCAAGTCCGAAGTCACCGACGAGGAATACAACGAGTTCTACAAGTCCCAGTTCCACGACTTCGCCGACCCCCAGCGTGTCATCTCCGTCCACGCGGAGGGCGCCATCAGCTACGACGTCCTGCTGTTTATCCCCAGCCGCCCCCCGTACGACCTGTACTCCCGCGACTTCAAGCGCGGCTTGGAACTGTACAGCTCCAACGTGCTGATCATGGACAAGTGCGAGGAACTGCTGCCCGATTACTTCGGCTTCGTCCGCGGCATCGTCGATAGCCAGGACCTGACCCTGAACATCTCGCGCGAAACCCTGCAGCACAACAGCCAGCTGCGCGCAATCGCCAAGAAGGTGGAGAAGAAGATCGTCGCCGAGCTGGAGAAGATGCTCAAGAACGAGCGCGAGGAATACGAGAAGTTCTTCGAGAACTTCGGCCGCAGCATCAAGTACGGCATCTACATGTCCTACGGCACCAACAAGGACGAACTGGGCAAACTGCTCATGTTCCATTCCGCCAAGGAAAACAAGATGGTCACCCTGGACGAATACATCGAGGCCATGCCCGAAGAGCAGGATGCCATCTACTACGCTGCAGGCGAATCCCGCGGCCGACTGGCGAACATGCCCATCGTCACCACGGTCCTGGAACGCGGCCGCGACGTGCTGCTGTGCACCCAGGATGTCGACGAGTTCTGCTTCCAGACCATGATGGACTTCCACGAAAAGCAGCTGAAGAACGTTGCCGGCGCGGACCTGGGCCTGGAGAGCGAGGCCGACAAGACCGCCGCAGAACAGGTTGCCAAGGACAACGAGGCCCTGTTCGACGCGATGAAGGAAGCGCTGGGCGAAAGCGTGACCAAGGTCGCCGTCTCCACCCGCCTTTCCGGTGTTCCCAGCTGCATCACCGCCGAAGGACCCATCAGCCTGGAAATGGAAAAGGCCTTCGCGATGATGCCCGAAGCGGAGAACATGAAGTCCCAGCGCGTCCTGGAACTGAACACCGACCACCCCGTCTTCGAAGTCATGAAGGCAGCGCAGGATGCAGGCGATAGCGAAAAGGTCGCCCGCTATGCACGTATGCTCTACAACCAGGCATTGCTGGTAGAAGGCATGCCCATCGAAGACCCCGTTGAGTTCGCAAAGGATATCACCGACCTGATGCGCTAGGGAAGTTTCACGTGAAACGCCTCCTATGCAGCCCATCGCAGGACTGAGGGGCAGCCCGAAGCACCCGCAAGCGGACCCCTGATGCAGGACCCGGAATGCAGATGCGTTCCGGGTCCTGTTGCATTCGGAACGAGTGATTCGCAAGAAACAGGGGCGCAACCCCGATAAAAGCCG
>SFII01000013.1 GCA_004555335.1 Coriobacteriaceae bacterium
AAAGTTTTTCAAGCCCACTACAAAAGACCATCATCCGCACTCAGCTTCAATCACGCGACCCCTAATACAAATCGTGCCTGCGATGCTCCAAGATGGGCATGGCGCGCCTCGCATCATCCAAACCCGAGGTATCGATATCGCAAACCAGCAGCTGCTCGGTCCCGTCCGCGCAGGCAAGCGCAGAACCGGCAGGGGAATAGACGCAGCTCGTCCCGATATAACCCTCATCGGCGCGGGAAACGCCCACGGCGAACATCTGGTTTTCCACCGCACGGGCGGCAAGGAGCGCCTTCCACTGGTCCGCCTTGCCGGGACCGTCCACCCAAGCCGAAGGGTAGATCATCACATCGCAGCCCGCCTGGGCCTGCGCCCGCGCAAGCTCGGGGAACTCCTGCCGAAGGGCGTGGAAACGGGCTCGAACAGCGAATCGCCCGCGCTCATGCGCTCGGATTCCCTGGTGAAGTCGGTATCGAACAGATGGACCTTGCGATAGCACCCGCGGCGGATGCCCACGGCATCAACCAGCACCGCAGTGTTGAAGGGAAGCGCATCGGGACCTGCCGGGTTCTTCTCGTTCATGGTGTAGACGATCCAGAGGCCGTAATGCGCTGCGATGCCCTCGACCGTGCGCGAGAAGTACCCGCCTATTTCCTGGGACTGCGCCAAGAATGCGCCCTTTTCCAGCTCGTAGCGGCTCATCAGCGATTCGGGGAAGACCAGCAGATCCACTCCCTCATCTGCGGCTTGGGCCGCATAGCGCCCGACGAGCGAGGCCGCATCGCCATCGGCGGGATGGCAGGTTTGGGCAAGACCGATTCTGAAGGACATGGGCACTCCTCTTCCCGAGCATGACCGGACGACGCGGCGGGATCCGAACACCGCAAACGGCAGCATCGCCCGCTCCAGACGCCCGAAGGCGCGCAAAAGGCCCCGGGCGGACTTCGGCGCCGGCGTTATCCTGCCGCTCGCGGACAATGAAAGCACGGAAGCTTTTTACTGACCGCGATGGTTGAAAGAATATGCGGTAATGCATGCAGAAACGAAGGCGAGCAGCCCCGCTAGTCCCTCCGATTCGGCCTTGGCTGCGATTCCCCATCCACTCTTTCTTCACATCGCTATAATACCGCGGTGCTGATGCCGCATGACCGCATCTTTTCGGCTATCGCGGTTTTCGAATCAGCAGAGACGAAACCGTCGATACTATTCAAAAGGAGGGACTTAACGTGAATCTCGGAGATGCGCTGGTCGTCCTGGCCATCCTCATCTACTTCATCGTGGTAGTCACCATCGGCTTCGCATATGCGCGCCGTTCCAACTCATCGTCTTCCAACTACTTCCTCGGCGGACGCAAGGTGGGCCCCTGGTTCACCGCGCTTTCCGCAGAGGCGTCCGACATGTCGGGCTACCTGCTCATGGGCCTGCCCGGCCTGGCCTACTTCAGCGGTGCCGCAGACGTGGGCTGGACCGCAATCGGCCTCGCCCTGGGCACCTACCTGAACTGGCTGTTGGTCGCAAAGCGCCTGCGCCGCTACTCCGAGCGCGCCAACGACGCATTCACCCTACCCGGCTTCTTCTCGAGCCGCTTCCATGACGAGCAGAAGAACACCGTCGGCACCGTCGCAGCGCTGATCATCCTGGTCTTCTTCTGCGTGTACTGCGGCAGCTGCTTCGTCACCTGCGGCAAGCTGTTCCACAGCCTGTTCGGCCTGGACTACACCGTCATGATGGTCTTCGGCGCCATCATCGTCTTCCTGTACACCATGATCGGCGGCTACCTGTCCGTCGTCGCAACCGACTTCGTCCAGGGCTGCCTGATGTTCTTCGCGCTCGCCGTGGTCGTTATCGGATCCATCACCATGTCCGGCGGCGTCGACAACACCGTCGCATTCCTTAAGGACATCCCCGGATACCTTTCCATGACCCAAACCGCCACCCCCTTGCTTGACGAAAGCGGAACGCAGATGGTCAAGAACGGCATGCCGCTGTTCGACGTCCCCGCCGAATACGGCCTGCTGACCATCATCTCCACCATGAGCTGGGGCCTGGGCTACTTCGGCATGCCCCAGGTGCTGGTGCGCTTCATGGGCATCCGCTCCGATAAGGAGATCCGCACTTCCCGCCGCATCGCGATCATCTGGGTGGTCATCTCCATGTTCTGCGCGGTCATGATCGGCTTGATCGGCCGCTACCTGATCCCCGATCAGCTGCTCACCGCATCTGCGGCGGAAAACATCTTCGTCGTCCTGTCCAGGATCATGCTCCCCTCCTTCGTGTGCGGCATCGTGGTCTCCGGCATCCTGGCGGCGTCCATGTCCTCCGCTTCCTCCTACCTGCTGATCACCGGCTCCTCCGTTGCCGAGAACATCTTCCGCGGCGTGTTCAAGAAGGAAGCGACCGACAACCAGGTCCTGATCGTATCCCGCATCACCCTGGCAGTGGTCCTGCTCTTCGGCATCGCGGTCGCCTGGAACGAGAACAGCGTCATCTTCACCGTCGTTTCCTACGCATGGGCCGGCCTGGGCGCCTCCTTCGGCCCCCTCATGCTGTTCAGCCTATATTGGCGCCGCACCACCAAGCAGGGCGCTATCGCGGGCATGGTCTCCGGCGCCATCATGGTCATCGTCTGGCACAACTTCATCAAGCCGCTGGGCGGCGTCGTGGGCATCTACGAGCTTCTGCCCGCATTCTTGACCAGCTGCCTGTTCATCGTGGTTGTCTCGCTGCTCACCCGTGAGCCCAGCCAGGAAATCTACGACGAGTTCGACCATTACATGGACGAGGAATACGATTCCAAGGAACGCAACCTGGAAGTGGTCCTGGAAGGCGAGGTCGTCGCGTAGCAGGCAGCCTCTGCGCCATCCGGCAAGGATGCACATCGATTCAAGAAACTTGTCGAAGGGGGCCCGGCCGGGCCCCCTTCCTTCTTCACATGGGCCTTCCCTTTTCCCATGGTGTAGAATGTGAAAGGTTGAGTAGGCCCAAACGCAGCAAAGACGAAGCAGATGGACAATCACTCTTACGATTTCGAATACACCGATCCACGCGTTGCCCAAAGGGCAGAGCGGGCGCGCTCGCGTGCCGAAGAGGCCTCCAGAAGGTCGGATCGCTTCCCTTCCCCCTCTCCCAACAGGCGGCAGAACAGCGCCTTCGACGACGCCCAAGCCCGCATGAGGGCCCAGGAAGGCCGCAGCAGCAACCCGCGAAGCCGCAGAGGCCCGCAGGCGGGTTCCGCCCGCAGCGCCCATCGCGCCTCCGGCGCCCAGATCCCCGAATACCGAGGCAGGCAGGACTGCAGGACCCGCACCCGACGGGAAGCCCCGTCAAGCGATTCCGCCCGCGCGGTCCAGCCCTTCGAGGGCTGGTCCTCCAAGCGGCCCACCCCAAGCTCCCGCAACGGGCGCATGGCAGACAAGCCGCTCGACAGCAGACAGGAACGTGCAGCCCAGCGCGCACGGCAGAAGGAGCGCCGCCGCCCCGAAAGGCCGGAAGAAGGCACCCGCAGGGATGCCTCCGAAGGCAAGGGCAGAACCCGGCATGCAGGCCCGAAGCGCCGCAGCAGGCGGACGGATCGCCGTCGCACGGGGGCCTCTTCGGGTTCGCGCTATCAGAAGATCGATCAGAACCTGGGGACCCTCATCTCCACGCGAATCATCCTCGCCGTGCTCACGGTTCTGCTCGCAGTCGCCGCAGTGTCGGTGGTTGGACGCTTCTTCATAGGCAACCAGCAGACCGAAGGCACCTACGTAGCCGATTCGGCGAAGAAGATCGCCACCATCGCGCAGTCCAGCAAGCTCTCCGAATCCGAGGTCGCCTCCCGTCTGGAAGCCATCGGCGTCGAAGATAACTGGGCCGAAGAGGCCGCGATCCTCTCCCAGACCGATGCGCGCTTCCAGCGGATCGCCGAAGAGAGCGATGCTTTCGGCGAGGAAGGCCCCGAGGTCTCCAACAAGCTGATCAAGCTTGCCGTATCCGATCCCGAAGCCGTCGACTACGTTGCCGGCTTTGCGGGCAACTACCCCCAGAAAAACGGGCAGGCCTATAAGGACCCGGTGGCCAAGGGCACCTTCCCCGTGCTCTACCAGTGGGACAAGCGCTGGGGTTACACCACCTACAGCGGCACTGCCTTCAGTTGCACCGGATGCGGCCCCACCGCCATGTCCATGGTCTATATGGGACTAACGGGCGAAGGGGACAAGACGCCTGCCGACATGGCAGAATACGCTCGCGAAAATGGCTTCGAAACCGAAAACCAGGGCACGCTCAACGAGTTCTTCTCCAATGCGGCAGGCTCGTTCGGCTTCTCCTGCGACGAGCTCGACGTGGAAAGCGCTGCCCTGACCGAGGCGCTCGATGCGGGCAAGGTGGTCATCTGCAATGTTGGAGAAGGAGACTTCACCGATGATGGGCACTTTATCGTCATCACCGGCTTCGACGAAAACGGCGACCTGAAGGTCAACGACCCCTATTCCTCGATCAACTCGGAGAAGCCCTGGGATCTCGACGAGATCATCGCCCAGACCATCGCCCTCTACGCCTTCGCCAAATAGGCCGGCACGGAACCCCTGCCGGCCTTAACGGGCCTTGCCCTGGCCCCTGCGAGAGCCGTCGAGAAACAGCTTCCTGGTGATGAAGTTGAAGACGGTCACCGTTCCCGTCGCGAGGATCTTGGTGATGCGGTAGTCGATACCGCAGATATTCACGCCCAAGAACATTCCCAGATTGTTCAGGAGCAAACCGATAATCGAAAGCACTACGAAGATGATGAATTCCCTGCGACGGCTGATATCGGTCCTGTGGGTGAAGACGAACCTCATGCTTGCAAGGTAGTTGAAGATCACCGAGGCGATGAACGCAAGCGAGGTACTGGCAAGATAATGGATGCCGAACAGTTCGGTGAAGATGATCAGAAGGCTGTAATCGATAAGGAAGGCGATACCGCCCACACCGGCGAACATGACGAACTGGCTCGCCAAACGCTTGAGCCGATTTCCCATCGTCACCTCCTCTCAAAGCACCCCATGGGCCTTCTCGTCAGCTGCCAACGAAAACGCCCGTGCAATCCCCTTTCCGCACAAGCCGCAGCCGAAAGCGATTGCAGCGCGGCGGCATCCCCTGCAACCTTAAACCGGAAAGAAAAAAGACCCTGCAAGCAGGGTCTGAACATTCAATGGTGCCCCCAACGGGAATCGAACCCGTGTCTCAGCCTTGAAAGGGCCGCGTCCTAACCTCTAGACTATGGGGACTTTTCGTCCTTCGCGTTTCGCGCTCGCTTATTATTACATGCCAGAAAAGCATTTGCAAGCACCTTTTTTCAAACTTTCCGCTTTTCTTTTCAAACCGCCCGACGAGGGTCTGGCGCGAACGGGTTCTGCACCCTGTCTCTGATACACTTCTCGCCTGTAGGAATAACGCGGGAGGAGGATGACCATATGGCGGACTTCGCACGGCTGAACCTTTCCGACCGGGCCCTGGAAGCCGTCTCGAAGCTGGGCTTCACCCAGCCCACGCCCGTACAGGAAAAGGCCATCCCGAAAGCGATCCAGGGAAGCGACATCGTCGCCTGCGCGCAAACCGGGTCGGGAAAGACGCTCGCCTTCGCCCTTCCCCTGATGGACACGCTCGAGCCTTCCTCGAACCCCCAGGAAGGGCCCCGCCTTCTCATCCTCACCCCCACCAGGGAACTTGCCCAGCAGATCGAAGGAGTCTGCCGCACCATCGCCGAATGCCTGGATCGCCGCGTCTGCTGCGTCGTGGGGGGCGTCGACCCTGCAGGGCAGGTACACGCGCTCCAGGCAGGCGCAGACGTCCTCATCGGCACCCCTGGCAGGATCATCGACCTGCACGAATCGGGCAGCCTTTCCCTCACGTCGGTTGGCAAGCTGGTCTTAGACGAAGCCGACAGGATGCTCGATATGGGATTCTTCCCCCAAGTGCAGCAGATCATCGGCGCCTGCCCGCAAAAACGCCAAACCCTGCTCTTTTCCGCAACCATAGACGGCAAAGCCGCACGCCATTTTAAGCGATTTATGAGCCATCCCGTCCTCATCGATCAGAATCCCGGGCATCTCCCCGCAAGCCGCGTACGGCAATTCGCCGTTGAGGTGGACCATCGTTGCAAGCCGCAGCTTCTCAAGGCGCTCCTGGCACAACAACGCCGGCAGCAGACCATCATCTTCGTCCGCACCAAACGAAGGGCCGATTCCCTTCTCGAGCACCTGTATTCGTGGGGATACAAGGCAGCATGCATCCATTCGGGCAGAAGCCAAGCCCAGCGCAGATCTGCGCTCGATGACTTCGCGATGCATAAGGTCAACCCGATCGTCGCGACAGACGTGCTCGCCCGCGGGATAGACCTGGAAGGCATCGGACTCGTCGTAAACTACGATATCCCCCTCCAGGCGGACGACTACATCCACCGCGTGGGAAGAACCGGTCGCGCCGGCGCAGCGGGATGCGCCTTCACTTTCATCTGCCCCGAGAACAAACGCGAACTCGCGCAGATAGAGAACCTGATAGGCCACCAGATCGAACGTTACCACGTGCAAGGCTTCGCCTCGCAGGAAAGCGACCGTGCCATCGCGAAACGGGCAACGCGCCGCAATGCGAAAAACGACCCCGAACTTGCCGCCGCACTACGCGAATACGAGGCGCATCTGAAGAAGTCCGAACGTAGAAGGCAAGCCCGCAAAAAGCGGAAGGAAAACCCTTCCACCGCAAAAGCCGCCACATCCCGACATAAGGAAAAACCCGATTCCCCGCAGGCCAAGAGAACTTCCGCAAGGACGGCCCGTTCCCAAAAACGTTTCAAAAGGTAGAGGAAGCGCCTCATGCTCGAAACAGTTTCGAAATATTCATTCCCCTGGAAAATGCGACCGAATAGGGGCGAATAAAACCCCGTTGTCGATTAATTCTTGAGACCGTTTTTCCTTTCCGCTTTACTATTCCTGGTGGGAATCAAAGGAGACAACATGAGGATTGCCGTTGCAAGTCGCGGTCTGGAAATCGCGAGCTCATTCATTCAGAGTCAGAACTTCAACTACTATACAACGATCAGCTGTCAGATCGTTGCTTCCCAGAATATGCCCGAGCAGGGGGTATCCCCCGAAGAGCATGCGGACCTGATGCGCAAGATGGACGTCGACGTCCTCATCTGCGACGAAATCAGCGATTCCGCACGCACCGCATTCGAAGAGCAGGGCATCAAGGTCGTTGAGGGGAAAACCGGAAACGCACTCCAGGCGGCCGAAGAATACGTCGCCCACGTTGCCGAATGCGACGATGAATGCGATGACGAGGAAGAAGACGAATAGCGTTCTGTCTTTCTGCTTCACATCAAATATGAAAGGGGGTCCCGATCCATGAGAATCGGGACCCTCTTCTTTTCACTCTCGCTATCCTCTACGAAGCAGGTGCCGGGTCATGGCCCGGCACCTGCGGCAATCTGCTTAGTAGCCGATAATCACGCCGCCTCGTTCGGCATAGAAGGCATCCAAGCCGCGGCAGGGGATGATGTCCACCTTCGCCGTACTCCAATGCTCCTTGATAGCCGATGCGACCCTCTGGGCGAAATCGGGGTTCAGGGAATGGGAAATAAGCACGCGCCCGCCGTTGTAACCGCGCGAGAACATATCCTCCAAGATAATCTTGATGCACTTCGCAGCACCGCGCGCCTTGCCTTTCAGGATGATCTCGCCCTTGTCGCTGCCGATTCCGATACCCCACACGCCGAGCTTGCCCGCAAGGAAGCCGACGAGCTTGGGAATGCGGCCGTTCTTCACCAGGTTATTGAAGGAGGAAAGCGAGAAGACGGTCCTGGTCTCATCGACGAAGGCCTGCGCTTTCGCAACCACTTCGTCGAAGGAATCGCCCATGCGGATGCATTTCGCCATCAAATCGATGCACAGCGCGACCTCGGGACCCGTCGAACAGGAATTGATGACGGCGATCTTCTTGTCGGGATGGTCGGCAAGCACCATGTTCTTGGCAACGCTCGCACTCTCGAAACTACCCGAAAGGCGCTCGGAGATGGTGATGGCCACTACCTGGTCGGACTTCTGGAAAAGATCCACCCAAGCCTGAGGGGAGGAACAGGCAGTGGTGCTTACCTCGGACTCGTTTTCCATCGCGGTCAGCATAGCATCGACATCCAGGTTCTCGTCATCGACGAAGTCGGTCTCCCCCACGCGCATGACGAAGGGAACGGTATCGAAACCGATCGAAGGGGCGTCCTCTATCACAGGAGCGCCCGCCTCTTCAGCAGGGTTGATTCCAAAACCCTGGTCGGAAAACTGGCTGGGGAACAAATCGCAGGAAGAATCTGCTGCAATGAACCAATCCATGATGAGGTCCTCCCGATCGATCGCGGTCGAATGTTTGCATGATACAGGCAATGATACCCGATACCCCGCCCTTTCCCCAGCTCATCATCCTTCCACACCCAAGAAGCGGGCGAAAGTCCCCAGAGTCCCCGGGAAAAGAAATGGACCCTCCTCGAGGGTCCATTGAGTACTTCGGAATAAGCTTGAAGGACTTATGCCAGAGCCTTGCGGGATACTTCCACCAGAGCGGCGAATGCAGCGGCGTCGTTTACAGCCATATCGGCCAGAACCTTGCGGTCCAGTTCGACACCGGCCTTCTTCAGGCCGTTCATGAACGTGGAGTAGCTCATGCCGTTCAGACGGGCGGCAGCGTTGATGCGGGTGATCCAGAGGCGACGGATCTCGCGCTTCTTGTTGCGGCGGTCGCGGTACTGGTACTGCAGGGAGTGCTGGACCTGTTCCTTAGCGGCACGATAGGAACGGGACTTTGCGCCATAGTAACCGGATGCGCGCTTCAGAATAGTGCGGCGCTTCTTATGTGCGTGAACAGAACGCTTTACACGAGGCATGTTTTATCCTCCTTCTTATTCTCTAGCGACGACCCAGGTTGCGAGCGACTACCTTGTAGTCTGCGGAAGCAACTTCGGTGTCGTGACGGAAATTACGCTTGCGCTTAGGGCTCTTCTTGGTGAGGATGTGGCTCTTGTAAGCCTTGGAGCGCATGATCTTGCCGGAGCCGGTGACGCGGAAGCGCTTTGCAGTACCGCGATGGGTCTTCATCTTAGGCATGATTCCGTTCCTTTCTTGTTATTCGTCCTTCGAAGCTTCGCCCTTCTTGGCGGCTTCCTTCTTCTTCACCGTGCTAGGCAGCGGTGCGATCAGCATATGCATATTGCGGCCTTCCATCTTGGGCTGGCTTTCGATAACCGCAATATCCTTCAAATCGTCTGCCAGACGCTCGAGGATGCTCAAACCCTGGTCGGGATGGGCCATTTCGCGACCACGGAACATGATGGTGATCTTGACCTTGCATCCGGATTCCAAGAAGCGGAGCACATGCTTCTTCTTGGTGGTGTAGTCGCCCACGTCGATCTTCGGACGAAACTTCATTTCCTTGGTCTCGATCTTGCTCTGCTTCTTGCGAGCCTGCTTCGCCTTGATCGCCTGATCGTACTTGTACTTGCCGTAATCCATTATTCGGCAGACGGGAGGCGTGGCGTTCGGGGCGATTTCGACCAGGTCCATATCGTTGAGGTCGGCTACGCGCTGCGCTTCACTGAGTGGGCAGATACCCATCTGTTCGCCATCGTAGCTGATCAGGCGCACCTCGCGTGCGTTGATAGCTTCATTGATACGCGGCTCTTGGGTAGCTATGGCACCCACCTCCTTTTCCTGGACCCGGCAAGCGGGCCATACAAACAAAAAACCTGCGGCAGGGCCCCAGGTCGCATGTTGCCTCATCGGCAATTATCCATACAACCCATCAGCAACCGTAGCGCCGAAACAGGTGGGGGTTATACCCCGCTTGATTAACACAGCTTTGCCATTATAGCACGGATATGGATATTCGGAAGAAGCGTTCTTTCGACCACGCTTTTTCCACAATCGAAACGAAGGGGCGCCCGACCCGCGCCCCTTCGACCCTCCCCTACTTAGAGTTCACGTATACGTATACCTGACGGACGGTATCGGCCAGGTTGCTGCTCGCATTCGCCGCCGTATAGTCGTAGGTCAGTACGCCCGACCAATCCACTTCGGCGCCATCCGCCTTCGTTCCGGTTCCACCGAACGAGCAGCTCTCGCGCACGAGGGTGGTCCCATCGGATGCATAGGACTGATAGCTCGAGGCATCTTCGGGAAGCGCCGCCGCCCCCTCTTCGACGTTCACGCCCGCTTCGGAAAGGGTTTGCTCGATGATGTGCTCGTTGTTGACGATGTCGGAGAAGCTCAGCGCACCATACCCCAGGCTTGCCGTGGCGGCGGAATAACCCGCGTTGATCACCTTGCCATCGGAATCGAAGTCGAGGTACACCGTCGGTGTGCCGGATTTCGAATCGGAAGGCTCCTCGGTCAGCACCAGGCTCACCTTCCATCTGATGGGATTGCCCTCCTCGTTGATTTCCTGGGTGCTGGAAACCGTGGCGCCGCAGCCCAGGTACTCTATCGCCTCGTCCTGGGTTTTACCGAACAAGCCGGTCAGGTCGGGCACCTGGGTCTTGCCGGTCGTGCGCCCGCCTTCCGCAACCTTGCCCTTTTCGGCTTCCACCTCGCCGGCCACATCCTGGGTGGTTTCCTGGACCGCCTGGGAATTCTGCGTCACCATCATGCCGCCGGCGAAGACCGCGATGGCAACGAAGACCACGACGAGCAGAAGGAGCACGATAAGCAGCACCTTGCGCATGCGCACGCCCTTGGCGATATGCTCGGGCATACCCTCGAGGCGCTCCTTTTCCGCCTGACGGCGCTTCGCCCCCTTGGAAACGGGCGCCGCAGCCGCATGGGCCGCATGCTTGCCGCCTACCGTGACCTTCTTGGGGGGATTGCGGGGAGGCTCCGGCTTCGCCTCGGGCGCAGATGCCGGAGAGGCTTCGCCGCTCCAATCGGTCTTGATGGCATGGCCGTCCTTGTCGCGGGGCGGCGTGAAGATGGCTTCGAAGCGCTGGGTCTCGTTCGACCACGCCCCATCGAGGCTCAACGGATCCTTCTTGTCCCTGTTCTGTTCGTCAAACATCTCGATATCCTTTCAGGCCCGGTTTGCTGGAATGCCGAACCGCGCCGGACTTATCGGTTGATCAGGCAGTACGCAACCATGGCGGCGATCGCCACCGCCGCAAGAATCATGATGACCCGGCGCATGCCCGAAAAGGGGGCCTGTTCGTTCAGGTCCTGCTCGGTGGTGGCCATGCCCTCGAAACGCCGCCCATGGCCCGTAGCCGAAGATACGCCCGCCGGGCCGTCTGCCACCGGGGCCTGGGAGGATGCGGGCTTGCCGGTATCGGCGTTGCCAACCGCAACCCTCTCCCCTTCCCGCGGGACATCTTGGGAAGGATGCCCTTCGGAGGCCCTTACGCAGCCCGCCTGGATGACAACTTCGTCACCGTCTTCCTGAAGGGAAGGGAATCTGATACCGTTTTCCTGCAACACCTGAGCCACCGCCTTTCGCAAGTGATTATAAGGCAGTGGAAAGCCGAACGCGAAAGCCCTAGGAATAATCCACCAGCAGACGCCAACCGGAAGATGCCGCCACTCGCCGCGAAAGGCGATCGCGGTCACTGCTCCTGGATTGCAATTGTTACTTGCTTAGTTACAATTACGGCAAGAAACGAGGCTGCCCGCACCTGGAAAGGCGAAGCGGGCACGAGGCGCATTCATCCAATGCGCCCGGCAGCGGACGGCTGCCTGAAATGAGAGGAAGAGAACAATGCTCGAACTTCGCAACATCGTTTTCGAGGTTCCCGTCTCCGAAGGGTCCACGGAAACGAAGCGCATCATCGATGATGTCTCGCTGACCATCGAGGATGACAAGTTCATCGTCATCACCGGCCCCAACGGCGGCGGGAAATCGACGCTCGCAAAACTGATCATGGGCATCGAGAAACCCACGAGCGGCACCATCCTGTTCAACGGCACCGATATCACCGACATGGATATCGACGAGAGGGCCCGCTTGGGCATGGGGTATGCCTTCCAGCAGCCCGCGCGCTTCAAGGGCATGAAGGTGAAGAAGCTGCTCGAAATCGCCGCAGGCGAAAGGCTGCCCATGATGTCGTGCAACCAGTACCTTTCCAAGGTGGGCCTTTGCAGCGCCGACTTCCTCACCCGCGAAGTCGACAAGAGCCTTTCCGGCGGCGAGGTGAAGCGCATCGAGATCGCGACCATCCTGGCCCGCGATCCCAAGCTTGCCATCTACGACGAACCCGAAGCGGGCATCGACCTGTGGAGCTTCGACCGCCTGACCGAGACCTTCCGCGACATCCATAAGGCGCAGGGAGGCCGCAGCATCGTGATCATCAGCCATCAGGAACGCATCATCCAGCTGGCCGACCAGGTGATCCTGATGGGCAACGGCAAGCTCGAGGCCATGGGCACCCTGGAAGAGATCATGCCCCAGATCACCTTCAATAGGCACCATAACCTGGGCCCCGGCTGCAACCTGCTGCATGGCCACGACATCACCATCAACGAGAACATCAACGGATAAGGAGGCGTCATCATGGCTGTAGACCTGTCCCCCATCGACGAGAGCCTGCTTGCGACCATCGCGAACCTGCATGGCATGCCCAAAGGCGCTTACAACATCCGCAAGAACGGAAAGCTCGTCACGCGCAATTCCAGCGCCAACATCGAGATCTGCACCAAGGAAGACCAGCCCGGCATCGACATCTTCGTGAAGGACGGAACCCGCGGCGAGACCTGCTACATCCCCGTCATCGTCACGGAGGCAGGCGTGAAGGACCTGGTGTACAACACCTTCCACATCGGCGACGACTGCGACGTCAGCATCGTTGCGGGCTGCGGCATCCATAACGAATGCGAAGAGCAGAGCGAGCACGACGGCATCCACACCTTCCATATCGGGAAGAACAGCCGCGTCAAGTATGTCGAGGCCCACTACGGCGAAGGCGACCCCGACGGCGTGCGCATCCTCAACCCGGTCACCAAGGTGTACATGGCAGAAAACTCCTTCTGCGATATGGAGCTCTCCCAGCTGGGCGGCGTAAGCTCCAGCAACAGGGAAACCGAGGCGTACCTGGAAGCCGGCGCGAAGATGGTCGTCACCGAAAAGCTGATGACCCATGGCAACCAGACCGTCGTGAGCAACCAGCTCTTCGAGCTCAATGGCGATGACAGCAGCGTCCAGGTAGTCAGCCGTTCGGTCGCCAAGGACGATTCCTCCCAGGTGTTCGCCCCGTTGGTCGTGGGCAAAGCCGCCTGCCGGGGACACGTGCAGTGCGACTCCATCATCATGGGCAACGGCCGCGTGAAGTCGGTTCCCGCAATCGAGGCCGACCACGAAGACGCCATCCTGTTCCACGAAGCTGCAATCGGAAAGATCGCAGGCGAGCAGCTCATCAAGCTGCAGACCCTGGGACTCACCCCCGAAGAGGCGGAAGCGGAGATCCTGGAAGACTTCTTGAGCTAGAAGCCTCGGCAAAAACCAACTCCGACAGACGGGGTGCCGGTAAGCGAACCGGCACCCCGTTTTGCTTGCACCCGGAAAAGGGGATCGAAGCAATGGAAAGCGGCCATACGCAAAAGCGCACCCGGAAAACCCGGGTGCGCTTTGGAAAGCCATATCGTTCGGGGTTGATTAACCCTGGGTGGAACCGTCATCCACGATCTCGACCGCATTGGATCCCACCGTGCCGGTATCGGCGGTTTCGGCAGCGGCATCAACTGCCTCGCTCTTCTCCTTCTGGCTGGAATCCTGCTTATCGGCGCCTTCGGTTTTCTGGGCGGAATCAAGATCGAGGGCGAAACCAAGCCACTTCTTCTCGATCACCTTGACAATGCCGTCCTTGGAAAGGGCGTCAAGGGCGTCATTGAGCGCCTTCTGCAAATCGGTATTGGAAGAGGCGGCACCGACGCAGTAGTCCGTGGGGGTTTCCATGATGCAGAGCATATGGGCCTCATAGGAATTGGCGTGCGCCATGTAGGAACCGATGATCGCATCAGCGGCAACGTAGTCGACCTTTCCGGAGGCCAGATCCTCGAAAGCCACTTTCAGCTTGTCGACGGACTTCAGGGCGTCATCGCCGAACTGGTTGGAAACCTCCCATGCGCTCATGGAAGATGCGGTCGCCTCGATCGTCAGATCCTTGGTATCGGCGGTGGGAACCTCCGCCTTCTCGTCTGACGCGAAAATCGCGGATGCCGAGCTGACATACGGATCGCTCATCCAGCAGGAAACGGTGGTATCGGTGGAAGCCACGCCCATCACGATATCGACCGTACCCTTTTCCAGGGCGGATTCGGGATCGCTGCCCACATCGACGATTTCCAACTCGAGGCCCATCTGGTCGGCGATGGCCGCCGCCATGTCGACATCGATACCCACGATGCTGCCGGAAACCTGGGCAGAGAACGGGGCATTGGAGGAATTCACGCCGACACGCAGGGTCCCATCCTCACCGATCGCAGGAGCCTTCACGGTTGCTTCCTTCTTTTCCGGGGTGTAGGAACCGGTAGTTGCCGTGCAACCGCAGAACGCAAATGCCAGGGCAAGCGCTGCGGCGAAGGCGACAATCACCTTGACCGTACGTTTCATACTTTTTGGCCTCCAAATGTCGTTTTATGAACAGTCTGAGCCAGAATTTCGGATAAGGCAGAAAGGAGAGCCCGTCGGCGAGAACCCGGAATTTCCAGCCCCTCGATTCTACCAGATTGATAGCCCGATAATCCTGCTCACCGAGTCAATACACACGGGCGAAGCTTGCGCATCGGACCGATCGCGCACCCGCGCGTTTCAACGATTCCGAGGCGGAAAGCAAGGTCGCCCCCGTGGTCAGCACGTCGTCGACAAGGATCACCCCCTTCCCCTCGCAGGCATCCAGGGCCCCGAAGCGCCCCCTTGCGTTTTCCAGCCTGCCCGAACGGCCCAACCTGCGCTGATCCCTTGCACGGCCGGGCTCGAGCAGGCCCTCGAAGGGCAGGCCCAGAAGACGCGCGCACTCCCTTGCGAAAAGCTCGCAGTGGTCGAAACCGCGCCGACGACGGGCGGCATCGGTAGCAGGCACGCAGGTGAGCGCATCTGCCGAATGCAGCCAGCCAGGAGGGATGGCGCAAGCCACCATGAACGCGATATGCGAAGCCAGCCCTTGCTCCCCCGCATCCTTGAAACGGCGCACGATCCGGGCAGCGGCATCGTCGAACATCACTGCGGAAACGCAGGCTTCGTAAGGAAGCTCGCCAAGGCCCATGCGCTCGAGGGCGAACCCGTTGCATTCGGTGCATTGCCGCCAACCGAAGGGAGCACCGCAGCGGGGACATGCCTTCCATAAGTCGATGTAGGCAAGCGACATCCTGCAACGCTCGCAGAGCAGGCTGCCGGGAGATTCGCACAAGGCGCAGCGTGTCGGCCAGAGCAGTTCCGCCAGGACATATCCGGTCGCCTCCGCGTACCTGCGAACCGAAGAAAGGCCTCCCTCCCCCACCGTTTCCACCCCCTCGTAAAAGCATCCGCCCTCAGGGAAAGCATAGGCAACCCGCCTTACCGAAAGCGTGCGGGGAAGTTGCGGGAAGCTGCACGAAATCCTGCGAAAAGCCCCTGGATACCAAGCGACGCCCCGCTTTCGCAGGACGCCGTCAGCTTGAAATGCAAGGCCCTTCGATGCAGAAGGCTATTTCGCCGCCCCCGAAGACGAGTACTCGTCGACGTCGACCGAGATGGTGTGCTTGATGGGCTTCCAGGACGCCTTCTTGAACAGGGCCACCAGGGCGATGGGGATGTAAGTGATCATGAAGAAGGGGAAGGTGAACATATACTTCACCTTCTTGCCGGTGGTGGTGCGGATGTTGTCCCATTCGGTGAACACGGTGAGCACGCCGAACATGAACATGATGAGCATGTAGTTCAGGATGCAGAACATCACCGAGGAAAGGCTGGATGCCACAGCCGATCCCGTGGTCATGCTGCCGGTAAGCGCAAGGATCAGGATCACCAGGTTCAAGGTCACCGCGATAACGGTCATGAGCATGCCGGGGGCGATGGTCATGAGCATGTCGTAGCAGGCGAAGCGATACCCCTTCGGGTTGGTGAAGATGCCCTTCGCCAGCTTCAGGCCATAACGGCCGAAGACCTGGTAGAAGCCCTTCGCCCAGCGGAAGCGCTGGTTCCAGGAGTCGCGGAAGGTGGTGGGCTGCTCGTCGTACAGGACCGCCGTGGGGCAGTAGGAAATGCGCTTTGCGGAGATGATGCACTGGGTGGAGAATTCGATATCCTCGGTCAGAAGATGCCACTTCCATCCGCCCGCCTCTTCCAGCACGCGCGCGGCGATGAAGAAGCCCGTACCGGAAACCGCGCAGCTGGTGTTCAGAGTCAGGCGCGACTGGCTCAGGTACTTCGCCTCGCGCATGAACCACACGCCATAACCTGCAGAAATCCAATTGCTGTCGAAGTTCTTGGAGTTGCGGTAGCTGGTGCTTGCCGGAGCGCCCGCATCGTAGACCTTGTTCATTTCCCGGAAGTAATTCTCGTCGAGCACGTTGTCGGCGTCGAAGACGAAATAGGCCTCGTATCCGCGGTCGGAATACTGCTCCTGGATGAGCTTATAGCCGTAGTCGAGCGCATAGCCCTTGCCGATCAGATCCTTATTGAAGCGCTCGAAGACGATCGCCCCGTTGTCGCGGGCGATCTGCGCGGTGTTGTCGGTGCAGTTGTCCGCGATGACGAAGATGTCGATCAATTCCGCCGGATAACTCTGCTTGCGGATGCTGCGCAGCAGGTCGGCGATGACCGCGCTCTCGTTGCGGGCGGAGATCATCACGGCATAGCGATGGTTCGCCTTCGCGGTAAGCTGCTTGGGCTTGCGGGCGAGGGTGACCAGGACGTAGAAGAGCTGATACGAATAGCAGCACGTGAACATAACGAACACGCATATGTTGAAGATATCGACGAATGACATCTGCGAGACCATCTGACCGAGCACGGCTCCTTTTCATCTGCGGCGCCATGGGCATAGAACCACCCCCAGCGGACCGGACCGCTGTGCACCGCATACCGTCTATCGGATTTGCCTATGGGCATTTCACCGTTCGTGATTATACGGTCTTGCGCGCGAGACGTGCCCAGAAGGCGCGTTTTAACCATCGTATCGCCGCAAACCTGGCACCATTCTGAAAGAAAACCCCGGCTTCCAGCAAAAGCACAGGGCCGTATCGTGAAAAGCACCCCCGCCCGACGGCGCTGCGCGCCCGGCTGTGATACCCTGCACGATGGGAAACTGATCCTGATAATAACCAAATGGAAGGAATGGCACATGAGCTCTGATGTCAAGGATATGAGCCTGGCGCAAGCGGGCGTCCAGCGCATCCTGTGGGCAGACCGCGACATGCCCGTACTTGCAAGCATCCGCGAACGCTTCGAACGCGAAAAGCCCTTGGAAGGCGTTCGCATCGGCGCATGCCTGCATGTCACCACCGAAACCGCCAACCTGATGCGCACCCTCAAGGCGGGCGGTGCCGAAGTGCACCTGTGCGCAAGCAACCCGCTGTCCACCCAGGACGACACCGCTGCGGCACTCGTTTCCGAATACGGCATCGACGTCTATGCCATCAAGGGCGAGGATACCGAAACCTACTACAAGCACATCGATGCGATCATCGACAGCAAGCCCCAGATCACCATGGACGACGGCGCCGACGTCGTGGGCCGTATCCATGAAAGCCGCCCCGACGCCCTGGAGCAGATCATCGGCGGCACCGAGGAAACCACCACCGGCGTCATCCGCCTGGAGGCCATGGCGGCAGACGGAGCCCTGCGCTACCCCATCATCGCGGTCAACGACGCCAAGACCAAGCATTTCTTCGACAACCGCTACGGTACCGGCCAGTCCACCTTGGACGGCATCATCCGCCTGACCAACCGCCTGCTCGCAGGCCGTAACTTCGTCGTGTCCGGCTACGGCTGGTGCGGCAAGGGCCTGGCGAAGCGCGCCGCCGGCATGGGTGCCAACGTCATCGTCTGCGAAGTCGACCCCACCGCAGCGCTCGAAGCCCACATGGACGGCTTCCGCGTCATGCCCTGCGCCGAGGCGGCGAAGTACGCAGACGTCTGGTGCACCGTCACGGGCAACCTGAACGTCATCGACGAATCCTCCTTCGTGAACATGAAGAACGGCGCCATCATCTGCAATTCGGGCCACTTCAACAGCGAGATCAACATCCCCTGGCTGGAAGAGCACTGCGTCAAGAAGGAAACCATCAAGCCCATGGTGGACGAATACACCTTCGAAGACGGGCGCACCATCATCCTTCTGGCGGAAGGCCGCCTGGTCAACCTGTCCGGCGCCGAAGGCCACCCCGCCAACGTCATGGACATGAGCTTCGCCAACCAGGCGCTGTGCGCGGAATACATGGTCAAGCATGCCGCCGAGATGAAACCCGGCTGCTATGTGGTCCCCGAAGAGATCGACAGCGAGATCGCTAGCGTGAAGCTTGCGACCTTGGGTGTGGAGATCGACGTTCTCACCGAAGAGCAGGTCGCATACCTGAACTCCTGGAACATGGGCACCGTCTAGAATCCCCCTACGAGAACAGACGGATCAATATCGGATACCCGCTCAAGGCGGCATCGGCAGGAAAGCCGGTGCCGCCTTTTTTCTTCGCCAAGCGCTCCTCGCAAACCCCGGCACATGGGAAAGGGCGCCCGAAAACATCGGACGCCCCTGTTCTGCCATCCGGGACGAAAGCCGCAGACCTATCCTATCCAGGCTCCTGAAGAAGCGAAGCGGTAGCGCTTGCCATCGATGGTCACGGTTCCCGTCACCATCCTGCCGTTGGATTTGAAGTAATACCAGGTGCCCCCGATCTTCTTCCAACCGATGCTCGCAGCACCGCCGGATTCCCCGAAGTAATACCAGTAGCTCCCGGGCTTCTGCCAGCCGGTCTTCTGGGCACCGTCGGAACCCAGGTAATAGTACTTGCCGGACAGGGAAAGCACCCCGGTCATCATGACCTTCGTAGTCCTATTGAAGTAGTACTTCTTCCCGGAAACGCTGCGCCATCCCGAAGCAAGCGATCCGCTCGACCCGTAATACCACTTTCCCGAATACAGCTTCCAACCGCTGAACTTATTGAAGATGGTGAAGCTCCTTTTCAGCGTGCCGCCGTATTTGCCCTTGCCGGTCACCGTCACCGTTGCTGTTCCGGCATTCACATTGCCCTTATAGGAAACCGTGTAGTCGGTTCCCGCAACCAAGGTCTTGCCCGAGTATCTCACGGTCACGGAAGGCTTGATCGCCTTGCCGGTCTTCATCGCGGCAGTATAGGCAAGCGCCATGCTCCCCTTGGAAAGGGGCAAAGCGGCGATCTGGAAGGTCTTGGTCACGCTTCCCGAATAGAGCCCCATTCCCGTCACCTTCACGCTCGCCTTGCCGGGATTCACGTTGTTCGAATAGGCGATCTTGTAGTCGGTTCCCGATTCCAGGGCAACCCCGTTCACGCTCACCTTCACCGTGGGCTTGATCGCCTTGCCGGTGTAGGTGTAAGAGGTTTTAGAGAGCGTCACCTTGGTGGCACTCGTCGAGGAAATCGTTCCGGTAATGCTCCACTCAACCTGCTTGGGTTCGGTGGTGCCATCCTGCCACACGTAGCCTTCGTTCAAGCTCACCGTCGCCGTGTAACGGCCCACCGCAGTGGCGCTGCCACCTTCGACGATGCAGGCATCCGCATCGGCTACGATGCCCGCCTGCTCCTCGCCGTTCCACACAAGGCCCGTCTTCGCTTCGGGCAGATCCACCTTCACCGGCTCGGGCTCGGGTTCGGGTTCGGGCAGGCCCATCACCTGTCGAAGCGCCGCTTCGGCATCCACACGCCCATAACCGGTTTCCTCGTCCCAGCCTTCAGCCCCCAGATCAGTCGCAGTCCCCTCCAAGACGCCGATCACGTCATCAGGGGAAAGCGAGGAGTCGGCCGCAAAGCAGAGCGCCGCAACCCCCGCCACCATGGGAGACGCCATGGAAGTGCCGGTCAAAGACGCATAACCACCCTGATACGTGCAGCAGATCCTCGTGCCGGGAGCGCTGATATCCTTCGTTGCATTCGGGGTGGATTCGGTAGTGCCCGGCATATTGTAGTTGGAGGAAGAATACCGACTCGAAAAATCGCTGCCGCCCAGATTGATCACGCTCAGGCAGGCATCGTAGTCGCCGGGATATGCCGTATTGGGAACCGTCACGCCATCTCCCGCATTTCCTGCAGCCGCAACCACCAGGATGCCCGCATTCTTCGCAGCATCGATCTGCTGGCAGAAGGCATCGCCCATCTTGTCGCTCGACAGGCCCAAGGTACCCAAGCTCATGTTCACCACGCGGATGTTGTAGGCGTCCTTGTTCTGTATCACCCAGTCGAGTGCATTGATCACGTAGGAGGACTTCATGGAGTTGTTGTCGTCCATCACCTTTACGACGACCAAATCGGCATTGTAACTTGCACCCGCAACCCCCACGCCGTTGCCCGCCTGGGCCGCCACGATGCCCGCAACATGGGTTCCGTGGCCATGGTTGTCTGTCACATCGGAAGACTTATCCGCGGCATTATAGGTGGCCACCGCATTGCCGGCCAGATCTTCATGACCCACATCGCAGCCCGTATCGATGACTGCAACGGCAACGCCGTGCTCGGATTTCTTCAGCTCCCAGGCTTCGGAAAGATGGATGCTGTCCTCTGCGGCCGCATTCGATTCGTGGAAGCTCGAATCGAAAATCCTGCCCTGCGCATCCAGGGCGCCATCGCCCGATTCAACATCCACCTGACCCGACTCGCTGTCCTCGAAAGCCTGGAAGAGATAGTTCGGCGATACGGAAACCACACCCTCCTGCTCGGAAAGCTCCGCCACCGCCTGGGGAACGCTCACGTCCGGCTCCAGCTGGACCACGACGCCGGGGTCCAACACATCGCCCGCTACGATCTCGCCGTCCGAAAGCTCTGCAGCCACCAGCTCGCCTTCGGTGATTTCCTGGGCTTCGGAAGCAGGCGACTGCTCGAGCATATCCTCAACCGCGGAAACGGACATGCCGTCTTCCAAGAAGACCAGCACCTCGCCTTCGGCGTAATCGACACCGGCACGGGACGAATCGATGCCGGTCAGCTCTTCGGATTCCTGCACACTGAGAAGGACATCGCCCCCATCAGAGGCGTTTTCGTCATCCTGGGAAGCCCCTTCGGCAGCACCGCCATCACCAGCATCATCCTGCGCGTCGGCCTCAGCCGAATCGGCACCTTCCTCCTGATCGGCAGGCGCCGCACCGTCCGGAGCGGCCGCATCCGCAGATTCCCCCTGCTCGGCTGCCGGCTCCAAGGCGGTGTCCTGGCTTTCGGCCGCCGCCTCCGCATCGCGGATGGCGATTTCCGCCTCGAACGTGCTCGCAATGCGT